>NZ_JBHYVA010000076.1:5026-6695 GCF_042750055.1 Streptomyces sp. NPDC059456 | reverse complement strand
GGGTGCGGGCGCGGGGGGGGGGCGGCGCGCGCCCCGCGCCGGCGCGCGGGGGCTCCGGGCGGGGGCGGCCCGGGGCGGGGGCGCGCGCCGCGCCGCCGGCGCCCGGACGGGTCAGCCCTTGGTGCGGCTGCCGGCGTCCTCGTCCTCATCCGCGCTGTTGTCGTCCGCGCCGTCGTCGGCCGCGGCCTGGTCGTCCGCCCGGCCGTCTTCTTCGTCGTCGGCCTGGTCGTCGGCCTGGTCATCGGCCCGACCGTCGTCCTCGGCGTCGGCCTGGTCCTCGTCCTGGCCACGGTTCTCGTCCCTGGCCTGGTCCTCGCGCCCGCCGTGGTCCTCGTCCCTCGCGTGGTCCTCGCGCCGGCCCGGGTCCTCGTCCTTGGCGTTGTCCTCCGTCTTGCCGGGGTCCTCGGCCTTGCCGTTCTCGGCCTTGGGCTTCGAGACGTCGGCGATCAGCAGGTTCGGGTCGATGCCGGTGAGGAAGGCGCCGCTGGTCACGAAGACGTGGTGGTGGCGGACCGCCACCGCGGTGGGTCCGGACAGCCCGTCCGCCCGGGTGAGCAGGACGGTGTGGGTGCCGTCGGGCCGGACCAGGACGACTTCGCCGTTGTCGGTGTTCAGCGCGGCGAGCACCGTCGTGCCGTGCCCGGCGAACGCGAAGTCGTCGATCCCCGTCAGCCCGGTGGCCCGGGTCCTGATCGGGCCCGCGGCCCCGTCCTTCTCGACCGGGATCCGCAGCAGCGTGCCCCGGTCGTAGTTCGACACCCAGACCGCGTTGTCGCGCACCTTGATGCCGTTCGCGCCGATGAACGTGGACGGCTCCAGGGCGGCGCCGGTGGCCCAGGCCGTCACCCGGGGCTCCGCGCCGAGCGAGACGCGCCGCACCGTGCCGAGGACGGAGTCGGCGACGTAGAGCCGTTTGTGCTGCTCGTCGAGGGCGAGGCCGTTGGCGAAGCCGTTCGCCGGCAGGTCGACGAACTTGGTGACGTCGCCGTGCGGGGCGATCCGGTAGATGCCGGTCTCGGACGTGCCGGTGTTGAAGGCGACGTAGAGCGACCCGTCCTTGGTGCGGACGATCCCGGACACGACGGCGGCGCGCACCAGGGGGGTCCGCGGGTTCGCGACGGCGGGCAGCGTCGCCAGGAGCCGGGTGGCGCCGTGGTGGTCCACGCGGACCACCTGGCGGGCCAGGGCGAGGGTCAGGTCGGCGGTGCCGTCGGGCTCCAGGGCGATGTTCTCGGGTGTCTGGCCGGCATCGAAGTTGAAGTGCGCGACGGTCCGCGGGTCCGTGAGCTCGAGCGAGGGCTTCGGCGAGGGCTTCGGCGAGGGTTTGGGCGACGGCTTGGGCGACGCGGCCGGTGTCGGTGGCGGGGCCGCGACCGCGCCCGCTGCGGGGGTGGACAGGAGCAGGGCGAGGGCGATGCCCACGGCCCCGCCGGTGCGTGGCGTACGGAGTCTGCGAGCCGTGCGGGGCACGGGGGCCATGCGGAACAGGCGGAGCACGGGACTCTCCTTGTCGACCGGGAGTGACAGGAGTCCAGAACAACATGACGAAATGTCACCATCGGTTCATCACACCGCGCCGTCCCGGAGATCGACCCGCCCGGCCGAAGCACGCGCCGGCCCGCCGCCCGCCCGGCCGGAACCCCGCGCCCGCCCGCCGGCGGTTCCGGCG
>NZ_JBHYVA010000076.1:0-5016 GCF_042750055.1 Streptomyces sp. NPDC059456 | reverse complement strand
CCCGCCCCCCGCCCCCCCGCCCGCGCCCCGCGCCCCCGCCCCCCCCGCCCCCCCCCCGCGCCGCCCCGCCCCCCCCCCCGGGGGGGGCCGGGGGGGGGGGCGCGGGGCGCGGCACGGGCTCGGCCCGTACGGGGCGTCAGTCTTCGAGGAAGGCGACGAGCGCGTTCGCGAGCAGGTACGGGTCCTGCGCACCGCACAGTTCGCGGGCGCTGTGCATGGAGAGGATCGCGACGCCGATGTCGACCGTCTGGATCCCGTGCCGGGCGGCCGTGATCGGGCCGATCGTGGTACCGCAGGGCATCGAGTTGTTGGAGACGAACGTCTGCCACGGCACGCCGGCCCGCTCGCACGCCGCCGCGAACACCGCGCGCCCGCTGCCGTCCGTCGCGTACCGCTGGTTGACGTTGACCTTCAGGATCGGGCCGCCGTTGGCGCGCGGGTGGTGCGTGGGGTCGTGCCGTTCCGCGTAGTTGGGGTGCACGGCGTGGCCGGTGTCGGAGGACACGCAGATGCTGCCCGCGAGGGCGCGCGCCCGGTCCTCGTACGTGCCTCCGCGTGAGAAGACGGAACGTTCCAGCACGTTCCCCAGCAGCGGGCCGTCCGCGCCGGTGTCCGACTGTGAGCCGTTCTCCTCGTGGTCGAACGCGGCCAGCACCGGGATGTGGTTCAGCTTGTCGGCGCTCGAGGCGGCGGCCAGCGCCGCGACGCCCGCGTGCACCGAGATCAGGTTGTCCATCCGCGGGCCGGCGACGAGTTCGCGGTCGCGGCCCAGGTACGAGGGCGGCTCGATGGAGTGGACCATCAGGTCCCAGCCGGCCACCGAGCCCTGCGGCAGGCCCTCTTCCTCCTCCAGGAAGGCGATGAGGTCGCCCTCCTGGACCTCGCCCAGGCCCCAGATCGGCTGCATGTGGCGCTGCTTGTCGAGCTTGAGGCCGTCGCTGTTGACCGACCGGTCCAGGTGGACGGCCAGTTGCGGGACGCGCAGCAGCGCGCGGTCCACGTTGACCAGCCGCTCGGTGCCGTCGCGCAGGCTCAGCCGGCCCGCCAGGCCCAGGTCCCGGTCGAGCCAGGTGTTGAGCAGGGTGCCGCCGTAGATCTCGACGGCGATCTGCCGCCAGCCCTGTGAGCCCGTGTCAGGAAGCGGCTTGACGCGCAGGTTGGGGGAGTCGGTGTGCGCGCCGATGATGCGGAACGGGGTGTGCGCGGTGGCGCCCTCGGGGACGAACCAGGCGATGAGCGCCCCGCCGCGCAGGACGAACCGGCCTCCGCTGCCCGAGTCCCAGGCGTCCGTTTCCGACAACTGCCTGAAGCCTGCCTTTTCCAGCCGCTCGGCCGCATTGGCCACGGCGTGGTACGGCGACGGACTGGCCGTCAAAAAGGTCATCAGATCGTCGGTGTGGCCGCGGTCGAAGCGGGCGGGAGAGCTCATGTGGTTCACCTTAACGACGGTCGTGTTCGCCATGGTCGGGCTGCGGCGGATGGCCGGAACGCCGGGGTTGCGGGTCGTGTGGTCCCTTTCCCGGCGGTTTTTCAGCCCGGCGGGCGCTCGAAGCGGCGTTGCAGCTGCCTGCGCTCGCCCCGGCGGATGCGCGGGAGCATTTCCGGGGTCGTCGCGGAGCGCTGCGCGCGTCTCTTGCGTCCGGCGCAGAAGATACAGGCCTCACCGGGTGGCGCGTCCGGATCGATGGGCGCGCCGGGGTGCTCGGAGCAGCCGGAGGCGTTGCGGGGCCGGGACAGTTCGCGGGCCACGATGAAGGCCCGGTGGAGGTCGTCCGCGATCCGTACGAACTCCTCGGCGGGTGAGGAGAAGCCCAGGTGGAAGCGGCGGTCCTCGACGGTGCGCAGGTGTTCGCGCAGTGCCTGGAGGGTGTACGGGGGGTCGGGCACGGGATAGCCCAGCCGGCGCTGTTCGCCCGCGGGCGGGGCGGCGGCGGCGCGGGCGCCGCGGACGCCGTGGGCGCGCAGGCCGAGGCGGCGCCGGTCGTTGCAGATCAGGCAGCGGCCCCAGCCGTCGGGCGCTTCGGGGTCCAGGGCTCCGTTGGGGTGCTCCGAGCAGCCGGTGTAGCTCTTGGCGGGGGCGAGTCCGGCGGCGGTCTGGAAGGCGGTGTACAGCGCGTCGGCCACGGCCTCGTACTCGGCGGGGTGGGCGCCGTCGTACAGCTCCTTGAGATGGTCGCCGAGGCTGCCCACGGCGGCCTGCAGCTCCTTGAGGGCGTACGGCCGCCCGGTCGGGACGGAGTACCCCCTGCTGCTGCCGTGCTGCTCTGCCGGTCTCATGTCTACGAGCGTCCCACGGACCGCCGACATTCGAGGAATGCCCCAGGCCGGGGCCCTGCCCGGGGCCGGGTACGACCACGGCCGGGCCCTCCGGGGAGGGTCCGGCCGTCGGTGCGCGGTGGGAACCGGAGGCTAGAAGGCGGCCTCGTCGAGCTCCATCAGGGTGTTGTCCACGGACTCGGCCAGCGCGCGGGCGACCGAGACGTTCGGCAGGACCTGCGAGGCGAAGAACTTCGCCGCCGCGATCTTGCCGGTGTAGAACGGGACGTCCTTCGCGGAAGCCGTGGCGAGCTTCTCGGCGGCGACGGCCGCACCCTTGAGTAGCAGGTAGCCGACGACGACGTCGCCGGAGGCCATCAGCAGGCGGGTGGTGTTCTGGCCGACCTTGTAGATGTTCTTGACGTCCTCGCCGGTGGCGGTGAGGTCGACGATCATCTGGCCGACGATGGCCTCCAGGTCGACGGCGGCCTTGGCGAGCGCGTCGCGGGCGCCGGCCAGCTCCTCGCCGCCGGCGGCCCCGGCCAGGAACTTCTTGATCGTCTCGGAGAGGACGTTCAGGGAGGCACCCTGGTCGCGGACGATCTTCCGGAAGAAGAAGTCCTGGCCCTGGATCGCCGTGGTGCCCTCGTAGAGGGTGTCGATCTTGGCGTCCCGGATGTACTGCTCGATCGGGTATTCCTGGAGGTAACCGGAACCGCCGAAGGTCTGCAGCGACTGGGCGAGCTGCTCGTACGAGCGCTCCGAGCCGTAGCCCTTCACGATCGGCAGGAGCAGGTCGTTCAGGCCGATCTCGGCGGAGGCGTCCTCGCCCGCGGCCTGCTTGAGCTGGATCGCGTCCTGGACGGAGGCGGTGTAGAGGACGAGGGCGCGCATGCCCTCGGCGTACGCCTTCTGCGTCATCAGCGAGCGGCGCACGTCGGGGTGGTGCGTGATGGTGACCTTGGGCGCGGTCTTGTCCATGAAGTTCGCGAGGTCCGGACCCTGCACGCGCTCCTTGGCGTACTCCAGGGCGTTCAGGTAGCCGGTCGAGAGCGTCGCGATGGCCTTCGTGCCGACCATCATGCGGGCGAACTCGATGATCATGAACATCTGGCGGATGCCGTCGTGCTTGTCGCCGATCAGCCAGCCCTTGGCGGGGTGCTGGTCGCCGAAGGTCATCTCGCACGTGTTGGAGGCCTTGAGGCCCATCTTGTGCTCGACGTTCGTGGCGTAGACGCCGTTGCGCTCGCCCAGCTCGCCGGTCTCCCAGTCGAAGTGGAACTTCGGGACGAGGAAGAGGGACAGGCCCTTGGTGCCCGGGCCGTGGCCCTCGGGGCGCGCGAGGACGTAGTGGAGGATGTTCTCCTCCATGTCGTGCTCGCCGGACGTGATGAAGCGCTTCACGCCCTCGATGTGCCAGGAGCCGTCCTCCTGCTGGACGGCCTTGGTGCGGCCGGCGCCGACGTCCGAGCCGGCGTCCGGCTCGGTGAGGACCATGGTGGAGCCCCAGCGCTTCTCGACCGCTATCCGAGCGACCTTCTTCTGCGCCTCGTTGCCCTCTTCGAAGAGGATGCCGGCGAACGCCGGGCCGGAGGAGTACATCCAGATGGCCGGGTTCGAGCCGAGCAGCAGCTCCGCGTAGGCCCAGATCAGGGAGCGGGGCGAGGTGGTGCCGCCGATCTCCTCGGGGAGGCCGAGCCGCCAGTACTCGGAGTCCATGAAGGCTTCGTAGCTCTTCTTGAAGGACGCCGGGACGGGCGCGGTGTTGGTGGCCGGGTCGAAGACCGGCGGGTTGCGGTCGGCGTCCGCGAAGGACTCGGCCAGCTCGTTCTCGGCGAGGCGGGCGATCTCGGACAGGACGCTCTTGGCGGTGTCGGTGTCCATCTCACCGAACGGGCCGGTGCCGTACAGCTTGTCGCGGCCGAGCACCTCGAAGAGGTTGAACTCGATGTCTCGGAGATTCGACTTGTAGTGCCCCATGGCGACGGCTCCGTTAAGGCTCGGGAAGACAGGTTCCTCGTACATACCAATCGGTAACGTCATGATGCTACCCGCGGGTAATAAGACGCAACCCCCGGCCGGTCGACTGTGACCAGGGTCAAGCCGCGCGCCGGCCGGCCCCGGTCCGCGATCCGGCCGCGGTGCCGCCCGCGGCGCCGTCCGCGACCATGGCGGGAATGCGCGTCCACGGGGCCGGGGGCGCTCGGTAGGCTTCGCCCTATGTACGGCTACGACCAGAACGTGAGCGCAGGGCAGCAGTACGCCGCCCCGCAGCAGATGGCCGGCGGGTACGGCGAGCAGCCGCTGTACCCCGAGCCCTCGCCGCCGTCGCTCGCCGACGCGGTGCGGGCCTTCACGACCGGGTCGCTGTCCGCGGAGGACTTCCAGCAGATCTTCGCCACCTCGAAGGTCTACTGCCCGCGCGGCGACACCCCCGGCTTCCTGGCGCTGCACAACACGCAGCAGCCGGTGATCCCCATGTTCACCACGCTCAAGGAGCTCCGCCGGTACGCCGGCAAGGAGTCCAAGTACTTCGTGATCACGGGCGCCGAGGTGATCGACCTGCTGCCGACCGGGTACGGCTTCGTCCTCGACATGGAGGGCGACCACCGGATGGTCTTCGACGCCAAGGCCGTCGAGCAGATGGTCGACTTCGCGATGCGCCGCATGTACGGCTAGCCGCCGTCGCCGCGCACGGCTTCGGGCCCCGGGGGGTGTTGCCCGGGGCCGGTTTGTTTTTGGGGGGGTGGGAGAAAATTA
>NZ_JBHYVA010000075.1:5930-19571 GCF_042750055.1 Streptomyces sp. NPDC059456 | reverse complement strand
GTTCATGACCCTGTACCCGGGCGACGTCATCGTCACCGGCACCCCGGCCGGCGTGGCCATGGGCCAGCCGGAGCCGAAGCCGTACCTGCGCGCCGGTGACGTCGTGGAGCTCGAGATCGAGGGCCTCGGCCGCCAGCGCCAGGAGTTCAAGAGCGCGTAGTGCCCGGCGCCCCGAAAGGGGTACGGGGCGGGCCGCCGAGCGCGGCCCGCCCCGTCACGCGTGCACGCCCGGCTCAGCCCCGCGCGGCCGCACGGCGGCGCCGGGCGGCGTAGGCCAGGCCCGCGCCGGCGCCCAGCGCGGCGGCGCTGCCGCCCGCGATCAGGGCGGTCGCGGTCCCGGCGCCCGTGCTCGCGAGCGCGCCCGAACCGCCCGCCGCCGTCGTACGGGTGTTGCCGGTGGCCGACGTTCCGGTGGCGGTCGCGGCCGTGGTGGTCGTACCGGTCGCACCGGTCGTGGACGTACCGCTGCCCGTACCGCTGCCCGTTCCGGTGCCGGTCTGTCCGGCGGCGGCCCTGTCCTTGTCGCGGGCCGTGGTCTGCCCCGTCTTCAGGAACTCGGCGCGGTCCGCGGGCGTGCCGTTGACCGCGTTGATCGCGGCCTTCTTCAGCTCCGGGCCGGCGCCGTTCAGCATGGCCCAGATCAGGACCATGTTGTCCTCGTCGCGCAGCTCGTGCTGCGTGGTCGTCATGAACGTACGCAGCTGCGCCGGGCTCGGGTTGCCGTTCAGCAGCTTGATGATGCCCTCCTTCAGACCCGGACCGGCGCCGTTCAGCATCGTGAACAGCGCCACCCGGTCGTCCACCGCCCGGATCTTGTGCTGGCCCGTCGCGACGAACGCGCGGACCTCCTCGGGCGTCCCGCTGTCGAGCAGCCGGTTGACCGCCTCGGTGATCCCCCGGCCCGCCCCGTCGAGCATCCGCAGCATCTCGACCCGGTCGTCCTCGAAGCGGGCCTTGTGCTGCCCGTGCAGGAGGAACTCGGTCAGCGCGGCCCGGGTGTTCGTCCTCAGGGCCTCCTTGCCGGCCTCCCGCACGGCCCGGCCGCCCGCCTCGATCATCCGGGAGACCCGCACCCTGTCGTCTTCCAGCTGCTGCCGGGCCCACTCCACATCGAGGAACGTCCGCAGGTCCGCCGCCGAGCCCTTGAGCGCCTTCTCGGCAGCCTCGCGTACGCCCGGCCCGCTCGCCGGATCCGCCAGGATCGCCTCGACGGCGGCCCGGTCCTTCGCCGCCTGCGGGCTCTCCGGCTGCGGGTTCGCGGGGTTCGCCGGGTACGCGGCCGGCTTGCGCCCCTGCTCGTCCGCGGGGCCGGACTTCGCCTCGCCCGCCCGCTCGCCGGCCTGCTCACCCGCCCGCTCGTCCGTCCGCTTGCCGTCCGCCTCGCCCGTGGACCGGTCCGGCACGGCCGGCCCGGCCGGCGTGCCCCCCGACGGGACGTCGGCGGCGAAGGCGGGCGACGAGAGCAGGACGGCCGGGGCTATCGCGGCGGTGGCGACGACCGATGCGATCCGGGGCAGCTTCACAGACGAATTCCATTCTTCACGCGCGTGATGATCTACAACCTGTGCAGGATAGATCGCCCGTGACCCTCAAACTGTCCACATTCAGGACAAGGTGGGGCTCAGCTCCACGGTCACCCCGTCCCGGGACGAAGTCCGCGCCGCCTCCAGCACCTCCAGGCACTGCGCCGCCTCGTGCGCGGTGACCGGCGCCGGGCCGTCCTCGCGCAGGGCCGCCGCCACCGCCGCGTAGTACGCGGGGTAGTCGCCCGGGAGGGTCGGGACCGGGGCCCCGCCGCCGGTCAGCGGGGATTCGCCCGAGCCCACCCGGCCCCACAGGTGCTCGGGCTCCTCGCCCCACGGGCCCTCGTCGCCCGGCCGGTGCCCGTCGCGCAGGGCGGCCTCCTGCGGGTCGAGCCCGTACTTCACGTAGCCCGCCCGGGAGCCCAGGACCCGAAAACGCGGACCCAGCTGCGCGGTGGTCGCGCTGACGTAGAAGTGGGAGCGGACGCCGTTCGCGTGCGTGACGGCGATGAAGGTGTCGTCGTCCGCCTCGGCGCCGGGGCGGCGTACGTCGGTCTCCGCGTACACGCGCACGGCCGGGCCGAACAACACCAGCGCCTGGTCGACGACATGGCTGCCCAGGTCGTACAGCAGGCCGCCGATCTCCTCCGGGGCCCCGGACTCGCGCCAGCCGCCCTTGAGCTGCGGGCGCCACCGCTCGAACCGGGACTCGAAGCGCTGGATCTCGCCGAGTTCGCCGTCCGCGATGAGGCGGCGCAGGGTGAGGAAGTCGTTGTCCCAGCGGCGGTTCTGGAACACGGACAGGAACGTGCCGGTCTCGTCGGCGAGCGCGGCGAGAGTGCGGGCCTCGGCGGCGGTGGCGGCCAGCGGCTTGTCGACGACGACCGGGATGCCGGCGTTCAGCGCGGCCGTGGCGAGGGGGACGTGGGTCTTGTTGGGGGAGGCGATGACGACCAGATCGACGGCGGGGGTGAGGTCCCAGAGCTCCTGTGCGGTGCTCACGACGCGGGCGTGGGGGTACGCCTCGCGCGCCTGGGCCTGCCGGCCGGGGTCGGAGGTGACGACCGCGTCGAGGACGAGCCCGTCGGTGGCCGAGACGAGCGGCGCGTGGAAGACGGAGCCGGCGAGTCCGTAGCCGATGAGACCGACACGGAGGGGGCCGTCGTGGAGGGGGCCGTCGGACCGCGTGGGGGAAGCGGAGGGGGAGGCGTTCATGCGTCCACTTTGGCAACAGTGTTGCTTAAGTGCAAGGAGGGTGGACAATGGAGAGGTGGACTGGGGCAGCAGGAGCAACGGAAGCGGCGCGAACCTACCGGCGGTGCGCGGCCACAACGACGCGCTGGTGCTCGCCCTGCTGCGTGAGGCGGGCATCGAGGGGCTCGGCCGGACGGATCTCGCCGCCCTCACGCGCCTCACCCCGCAGGCCGTCAGCAAGATCACGGCGCGGCTGCGTGCGGAGGGGCTCGTCTCGGAAGCGGGCCGCGGCGCGTCCACGGGGGGCAAGCCGCGGACGCTGCTCCAGCTGGCCGCCGGCGCACGGCACGCCGTCGGGGTGCACGCCGACCGCGACGAGATGCGGGCGGTACGGGTGGACATGCTGGGCACCGTCGTCGAGCGGATCCGCGGCCCCCTGGACTTCGCGGCCGGCCCGGACGCCGTCGCGGACGAGGTCGTGCGGGCCGTGGACCGGCTGTGCGGGGAGGCGGGCGCACGGTCCCTGCTGGGCGTGGGCGTCGCCGCGCCGGGACCGCTCGACTGGCGGGCCGGCGTGCTGGGCCGGGTGACGGGATACCCCGAGTTGGACGGGTTCCCGCTGCGGCAGGCGGTGACGGACCGGCTCGGGCCCGACGCCCCGCCGGTGGTGCTGGACAAGGACACCAACGCGGGGGCCGCGGTCCCCGGCCGCCGGTCCACCGGAACCTCCCTGTACCTGCACCTGAGCACCGGCCTGGGAGCGGGGCTGCGGCTGCGCGGCGAGGTCTTCCGGGGGGAACGGTCCGCGGCGGGGGAGTTCGGGCACCAGGTCCTGGTGCTGGACGGCCCGGCCTGCCGGTGCGGAGGCCACGGGTGCGCGGAGGTGCTGTGCCTCGACGCGGTGGCCCGCGGGGACCTCCAGGGCGCGGCGCGGATCCTGGGCGAAGGGGCCGCGAACGTGGTCGCACTCCTGGACGTGGACCGGGTGTGGCTGGGGGGACGGGTGGTGGACTCCGCCCCGGAGGTCTTCACGACGGGCGTCCGCCGGGTCCTGGAGGCCCGCACGCTGGGCGGCCCGGTTCCGGACGTCGCGGCGTCCGAGGACGGCGTCGCCGAGGGCGCGGCGGAACTGGCCCTGGCCCCCCTCTTCGGACGCGTGGGCTGAGCACTCCGCAAGGCCGCCGCCACGCCACGGCGGCCGCCCCTTCGAGCGCCCGCCCCTCGAACGCGGGCGGGCCCGGATCCCGTCCGTGCCCACGCGCCGTACCCCCGCCCCGGCGGGCCCGGCCCGGTCGCGCGCATTGCTGGAGCAGATCGCCGGCGCCCCGTCCCCGCCCCCGTCCCCGCCTCGTTCACCGGCCGGGACGCACTGCTGGTCGCTACCGGGCACCGGGCGCCGACCGCCGCCGAGCCGGCCGCACTCGGCCCGCGGGCGACGGGACTGCCGCTCTTCCTCGGCTGAACGCCGCCGTGGGGCCGATCAGGCGTAAGCGGTGCGCCGGCAGGCGTGGCGGCCGGAGGGGGTGCGGGGGGCGTGGGAGGGTGCGGGCAGGCCGGGATGATTGTCGCCTCGTTCGATCATCACCCGGGCCCGTGCCGCCCGGAGCCCCCCGACCGGGCACCCGAGCACCCCGCCCGGGACGGCCCGGGCCCGCCCGTACCGTCCCGTCCGTCCCCGTACCGTCCCGTCCGGCGAGCAGCGAAGCGAAGGTCTTCCATGCGACTGCGCAAAGCCCTTGCCCTCTCCGCCGTCCTGGCCACCACCGCCCTCGCCGTCTGCGTGCCGTACGCCGCCGCGGACATCGGCAACGGCGGCGGCGCCCGGCCCGCGCCCGCGCTGCCGTCCCGGATCGAGGCCACCTGCGGCGACGGGAAGAGCAGCGCCTTCCCCATCGGCGCGCGGATCCGCGGCGGACCGGCGGTGTACCGGACCGGCGGCGGGCCGCAGACCTGGTACCTCGACCTCACGAACACGACGAACTCCGAGTGCACCGCCATCCACCCCGTCGTGGTGTTCACGGACAAGGCCCGTGCGCTGCTCCCCGCCCACTTCCGGATGGAGTTCGAGGCCCCCGGCGGGATGCTCCCGGTCAGCCTGGAGCGGAGCGACCGGGACGAGATCATCGCCGTCTTCGACGGGGGCGAGGCCTTCGCGGGCTTCGCCGTCCGGGCCGGCGGTTCCCTGACCGTCAAGGTCCGCCTGGCGTTCGCCCCCGGCACCCCGGCCGGGGAGGTCATCGCCGATGCCGCCCTCGTCCAGCGCAAGGGCGACGACGGCGACTGGATCGGCGAGGCCGGCGCCTACCGCTTCTCGGTCGAGGGCCCGGACGGAGCGGAGGAGGGTGCGGCCGGCTCCCTCGCCCACACCGGCCCCCGCGACTGGGCGTTCGGCGCCGGCGCGGCCGTCGCCGTGGCCTCCGGCGCAGGGCTCCTGCTGGCGTCCCGCCGGCTGCGCACCCCCGGAACGCCCGCCGGTACGCCGGCCGGTGCGGGGACCCGCGGCCCCGCCGGGGCTCCGCGCACCCCGGGTACTCCGGCGCGCTGATCTCCGTACACCCGGCCCGCGTACAGTCCCAGGGTGGAAGAACAGAACCTGCACCACCGGCCCGGCTCGGCCGTGCGCTCCGGGATCCCGGAGCACGGCCGCATCCCCAAGTACTACGCCGTCAAGGCCCTGATCGCGGACCTTCTCGACGACCTCGGCGAGGGCGGTCTGCTGCCCACCGAGCGGGATCTCGCCGAGCGGTACGAGGTGTCCCGCGAGACCGTGCGGCAGGCACTGCGCGAGCTGCTGCTGGAGGGACGGCTGCGCCGCTCCGGCCGCGGTACGGTCGTCGCCGGTCCGAAGCTCGAACAGCCCCTGTCGCTCGCGAGCTACACGGAGGGCGTACGCCGCCAGGGCCGCCGGCCCGGCCGCAACCTCATCGGGCTGGAGCAGTTCCCCTGCCCGCCCGAGCTGGCTCCCGGCATCGGTGCCGAGCCCGGCGAGCCCGTCTGGCACCTGGAGCGCGTCCTGCTCGCCGACGACGAGCGGGTGGGCCTGGAGAGCACGTACATCCGGGTGGCGCGGGCGCCCCGCCTCGGCAGCGAGTTCCCGCCGGACTCCTCCTTCTACGGGTACCTCCTCGACCGGCTCGGGATCTCCTTCGGGGACGCCGACGAGAAGCTGGAGACGGTCCTGGCGACCCCCCGCGAGGCCCTGCTGATCGGCACCCCGCCGGCCCTGCCCATGCTGCTCATCCACCGTTTCTCGCGGGACCAGGACGGGCGTCCCCTGGAGCGGGTGCGTTCGCTCTACCGTGGCGACCGGTTCAGCTTCACGACCCATCTGCGGCCCGGCCAGGCCTGAGCGGATCACCGCCAAGGCGTCGAAAAGGGATGTATGGAGCGCGGATTCAGATCACGAGGAGGTAACGGGTCTAGTCCAAGCGTCGGAGGCTGTTCACCATCCCGTTGCCGCCGGGATCCCCCCGGTCCACGGGCCGCGGCCACCGTGGAGCGCGTGAGAGTCATAGTCGTCGGAGGCGGCGTGGTCGGCACCATGCACGCCTGGCAAGCAGTCGAACGCGGCCACGAGGTCGTCCAGATCGAGCGAGAAGCGGAGGCCCGCGGCGCGTCACTGCGCAACTTCGGCCAGATCTGGGTCAGCGGGCGGGCCGGGGGAGAGGAGCTGGAGACCGCCCTGCGGGCCCGCGAGCTCTGGGAGCGGATCGGCGCACGGGTGCCCGGCCTGGGCTTCCGTGCGACCGGCTCCCTCACCCCCGTCCGCAACGCCCGCGAACACGCGGTCGCCGAAGCGGCCGCCGCCCGCCCCGATGCCGCCGCGCGGGGCTACGAACTCGTCACCGCCGGGCAGGCGCGGAAGCTCAACCCCGCGCTGCGCGGGGCCTTCGAAGCCGCCCTGTGGTGCGAGCGCGACGCGGCCGTCGAGCCGCGCACCGCGCAGCTCCACCTGCGCGAGGCCCTCCGGGCGAGCGGCCGGTACACCTTCCTGCCCGGACGGGAGGTGCGCGAGGTCGTCGGCGCCGGCGCCGTCCGCGACGACCACGGTGACGTCCACCGGGGTGACGCCGTCGTCCTCGCCACCGGCGCCTGGCTGTCCGGACTGGTCCGGGAACTGGCCCCCGGCCTGCCCGTGCGCCGCGTCCGGCTCCAGATGATGCAGACCGCCCCGCTCGGCGAGGCGCTCACCACCTCCGTCGCGGACGCCGACAGCTTCCGCTACTACCCGGCGTACGAGAGCGACGCCCTCGACGCCCTCAACGCCGGGCAGGCGCAGGCCCCGGTCGCCGCCGCGCACAAGATGCAGCTGCTGATGGTCCAGCGCCGGGACGGCGGGCTGACGATCGGCGACACCCACGAGTACGAGCACCCCTTCGCGTTCGACACCCTCGAAGACCCGTACGAGCACCTCACCGGGGTCGTCGAGTCCTTCCTGGGCCGCCCGCTGCCGAAGATCAGGCACCGCTGGGCCGGCGTGTACGCGCAGTGCACCGACACCACCCGCGTCGTCCACCGCCAGCAGGTGGCCGACGGCGTCTGGCTGGTGACCGGACCCGGCGGGCGCGGGATGACCTGCTCGCCCGCCATAGCCGAGACCACCGCGAACGAACTGGGCTGGTAGAGAACATGAGCACCCCGAACACCCCGAGCACCCCGGGCGATCCGAACACCCCGAACACCCCGGGAGATCCGAGCACCCCGACGTCCCGCAACCTGGTCGTCCTCGACATGGCCGGCACCACCGTCGCCGACGGCGGCCTCGTCGAGCGCGCCTTCGAGCGCGCCGCCGAACACCTCGGCGTCGAGCCGGGCACCGCGGACCACCAGGCCAGGCTCCGGTACGTCCGCGCCACCATGGGCGAGTCGAAGATCTCCGTCTTCCGCCACCTCTTCGGCACGGAGGAACTCGCCCGGCGCGCCAACTCCGCCTTCGAGGAGGCGTACGGCGAGCTCGTCGACAGCGGGCTGATCGCCCCCGTCCCCGGCGCCCGCGAGACCATCGAGAGGCTCCGCGCCGACGGCCGCACCGTCGTCCTGACCACCGGCTTCGCCCGCGTCACCCAGGACGCCATCCTCGACGCCCTCGGCTGGCAGGGCCTGGCCGACCTCACCCTGTGCCCCGCCGACGCGGGCGGCCGAGGCCGCCCGTACCCGGACATGGTGCTGGCCGCGTTCCTGCGCACCGGAGCCGTCGACGACGTACGGCAGACCGTCGTCGCGGGCGACACCGCCTACGACATGCTCAGCGGCCGCCGTTCCGGTGCCGGCATCGTGGCCGGCGTCCTCACCGGCGCCCACGACCGTGCGGCGCTCACCGGGCACGGCGCCACCCACGTGCTCGGCTCGGTCGCCGAACTGCCGCAGATCCTGCTGGAGTCGGCGTGAGCGGCATCCGCTTCGAGGGCGTCAGCGTCGCGTACGGCGCCGCCACCGTGCTGGACCGGCTCGACCTGACCGTCGAGCCCGGCGAGGTCATGGCGCTGCTCGGCCCCTCCGGGTCCGGGAAGACCACGGCGCTGCGCGCGGTCGCCGGCTTCGTACGGCCCGCCGCGGGCCGGGTGCTGATCGGCGGCCGGGACGTCACGGCGCTCCCGCCGCACAAGCGCGGCATCGGCATGGTCGTCCAGCAGTACGCGCTCTTCCCGCACATGCGGGTGCAGGACAACGTGGCGTTCGGCCTCAAGGCGCAGAAGGCCCCCAGGGCAGAGATACCCGGGCGGGTCGCCGAGGCCCTGGAGATGACCGGGATGGCGTCCTACGCCCGGCGCTACCCGCGCGAACTCTCGGGCGGGCAGCAGCAGCGCGTGGCGATCGCCCGCGCGCTGGCGATCCGGCCCGGGGTGCTCCTGCTCGACGAGCCGCTGTCCGCGCTCGACGCGCAGCTGCGCTCCGGGATGCTCGCCGAACTGGCCCGGCTGCACCGGGAACTGCCCGACGTGTCGATCCTGTACGTCACCCACGACCAGGTGGAGGCGCTGACGCTCGCCGACCGGATCGCGGTCATGGACAAGGCCCGGGTCCAGGACTGCGGCACTCCGCAGCAGCTGTACCGGGCGCCGCGCACCGAGTTCACCGCGTCGTTCGTCGGCAACGCCAACCTGCTGCCGGTGACGGTCGCCGACTCCGGGGCGCTCTTCGCGGGGCGGCCCCTGGAGCTGGACCGGGGGCGCGCCGTTCCCGGTGCGAGCGCGACCCTGTGCGTGCGGCCGCACCTGCTCGGCCTCGGCGCCGGTCCCAACGCGCTGACCGGCACGATCGCCGAGGTCCAGTGGCGGGGCTCCACGCACCGGCTGTACGTGGACGTCGCGGGCCACCGGATCAAGGCCGACCTGCCGGAGCTGCGCGAGACCCCGGCGCTGGGCGACCGGGTGACGCTGCACTTCGCACCGCGGGACGCGGTGCTGCTGGCCGCCGGGGTGTCGGATGGCTGACGCCGTGCACCCGCCGGGCCCCCGACGGGGCGCCCGTGGCGTGGCCGGGTGGTGGTGGTCCGTACCGCCCGTGGCCGTGCTCGCGCTGGTCTTCCTCTACCCGCTGGCCCTGGTCGTCCGGCAGTCCCTCACCCCGGAGACCGGCGGCGGCGCCTTCGACGCCTACGCCTCCGTCTTCCGCTCGCACGCCTTCCGCGAGGCGCTCGGGACCACGGTCTGGCTGGCCGCCGGGGCCACCGTCGGCTGCCTCGTCCTCGGCTTCGTCCTCGCGCTGATCATCGCCTTCGTCCCGTTCCCCGGAGCGAGGGCCGTCGCGAAGTTCATCGACGTCTTCCTCTCCTTCCCCTCCTTCCTCATCACCCTGGCCCTGCTGTTCCTCTACGGCACGGTCGGCATGGCCAACGGGGTCTGGACCGGCGTGACCGGCGCCGCCGACGGGCCCTTTCACTTCCTCACCACCCCGTGGGGCGTACTGCTCGCGGAGATCACGTACTTCACCCCCTTCGTGATGCGGCCGCTGCTGGCCGCCTTCTCCCAGCTGGAGACCGCCCAGCTGGAGGTGGCCTCCTCGCTCGGTGCGAAGCCCGCCCGGATCGTCCGGCGGGTGATCCTCCCCGAGGCCCTCCCGGCGCTCGCCGCCGGCGGCAGCCTGGTCCTGGTCATGTGCCTCAACGAGTTCGGGATCGTCCTGTTCACCGGGGCCAAGGACGTCACCACACTGCCGATGCTCGTCTACGGCAAGGCGATCCTCGAATCCGACTACTCGGCCGCCTGCGTGGTCGCCGTCGTCAACATCGCGATTTCCGTCGGCCTGTTCGGCCTCTACCGGGTGGTGAGCAAGCGTGCTGGTGCATAGCCGGACCGGCCGCTGGGCCGCCTGGGTCCTGTTCGGCCTCCTCTTCCTGCCCCTCTTCGCGCTGCCCCTGCTCGTCGTGGTCGCCGCGTCCTTCGCCACCCACTGGTCGGGGGCCTTCCCCTCCGGCCCGACCACCGCAAACTACGCTTCCGCCGTGCAGGGCGAATCCCTCCAGGCGCTGACCACCTCGCTGGTGACCGCCCTCGTCGCGAGCCTGCTCGCACTCACCGTGGGCACCTGGGCCGCGCTGGCCGCCGCCGGGCTGAAACGGCGCGGAAGGCGGACCCTGGACGCCCTGTTCATGCTGCCCGTCGCCGTCCCGTCCGTCGTCGTGGGTCTCGCCGTGCTGGTCGCTTTCAGCAAGCCCCCGCTGCTGCTCAACGGCACCAGCTCGATCGTGATCCTGGCGCACACGATTCTTGTCACGGCGTTTGCCCACCAGTCGGTTTCGGCCGCCATCGTTCGTCTCGACCCCGCGTACGAACAGGCGGCGGCCTCCCTGGGCGCCGGCCCCGCGTACGTGCTGTGGCGGGTCAGACTTCCCCTGCTGCTGCCGTCCCTCACGGCGGCCGCCGGACTGTGCTTCGCCCTGTCCATGGGGGAGCTGAGCGCCACGATGATGCTCTACCCGCCGGACTGGACGCCCCTCCCGGTCCGGATCTTCACCGCCACCGACCGCGGGTCGCTGTTCGGCGGCTCCGCCGTCGCCGTGGTCCTGATGGCCGCCACCCTCCTGGTCCTCCTGGCCGTCTCCCGCATCCGCACCAGGGCCTCCTACCGCTGACTCCCTTTTTCCCGTAAGGAAGTTCCATGTCCAGAACCCCCGTGAGCCGTACCGTCCTGCGCACCACCGCCGCCGTCTCCGGAAGCCTCGCGCTCGCCGCCGGCCTCACCGCCTGCGCGGGCTCCTCCTCCGAGTCCAAGGACGGCGGCGAGAAGGTCGTCACCGTCTACAGCGCCGACGGCCTCAAGAGCGACAAGGGCGACGGCTGGTACGACAGGGTCTTCGCCGCCTTCACCAAGAAAACCGGCATCCAGGTCAAGTACGTCGAGGGCGGCTCCGGCGAAATGGTGCAGCGCGCCGTCCGGGAGAAGACCAACACCCAGGCCGACGTCCTGGTCACCCTGCCGCCCTTCATCCAGCAGGCCGACGGCAAGGGCCTGCTCCAGGAGTACAAGCCGCAGGGCTCCGA
Organism: Streptomyces sp. NPDC059456; assembly: GCF_042750055.1. NCBI lineage: Bacteria > Bacillati > Actinomycetota > Actinomycetes > Kitasatosporales > Streptomycetaceae > Streptomyces > Streptomyces sp. NPDC059456. Next base: position 8,371 of record NZ_JBHYVA010000075.1, on the reverse strand, counting down.
CAAGGTCAACGGAGCGAACAAGGCCGCCAACGGCACGTGGACCTCGGTCGTCAACAACTACTTCGGCTTCGTCTACAACAAGAAGGAGCTCACGGACGCGCCCCGGACGTGGGAGGAGCTGCTGGACGCCAAGTACAAGGGCAAGCTCCAGTACTCCACCCCGGGCGTCGCGGGCGACGGCACCGCCGTCCTCGTCAAGTCGATGCACGACTTCGGCGGCAAGGAGCCGGCGATGGACTACCTGAAGAAGCTCCAGGCCAACAACGTCGGCCCGTCCTCCTCCACCAGCAAGCTCGCGCCGAAGACCGACAAGGGCGAGCTGCTCGTCGCCAACGGCGACGTGCAGATGAACTTCGCACAGTCCAAGTCCATGCCGAACCTGGGCATCTGGTTCCCCGCCAAGGACGGCGGCAAGCCGACCACCTTCGCCCTGCCGTACGCGGCCGGCCTGGTGGACAAGGCCCCGCACACCGAGAACGGCCGGAAGCTCCTCGACTACCTGCTCAGCGAGGACGCCCAGAAGCTGGTCAGCGAGGTCGGCGGCGGCTTCCCGGCACGCACCGACGTCAAGCCGACCGACGCCAACGCCGTCGAACTCACCAGGCTGATGAGCGGCGTCGAGGTCTTCGAGCCGGACTGGGCGGACATCGACAAGAACCTCGCGGGCTACGTCGACGCGTGGAAGTCGGCAACCGGAAGCTGATTGGCCGCCTCCTGGTCACCCACGACCAGGAAAGTGACGCTTGCATAACAGGTCTGGACCGAAGACCGCACCTTCGGTCCGGCCCCGGCGCACGCCCACCTGCGCATTCCCACGATTACTCCCGGAGGAGTACGTGCCCACTGTCCTGTCAGGACGCGCCCTCGCCGTGACCGCCACCGCCACGGCCCTGCTCGCCACCACCCTCGGCGCCCACACCGCCACCGCCGCTGCCACCGCCACCACGGACAAGGTCCTCGTCATCGGCATCGACGGCGTGGTCCTCGACCGCGTCAAGGCCGCCGACGCCCCCCACCTGAACGGCCTGATGGCGCAGGGCCTCACCGCCAAGAGCACCCTCTACGCCAACCCGATGGCCGCCACCTCCTCGGGCCCCGGCTGGTCCACCATCGCCACCGGCGTGTGGCCCGACAAGCACGGCGTGAAGGACAACACCTTCACCGGCAAGAACTACACGGCCCACCCGGACTTCCTGACCCGCATCGAGAACGCCAAGCCGGCCCTCAACACGTACGCGGCCGCCGACTGGGAGCCCCTGACCTCCACCGACCAGAACGGCCCGGTCTTCTCCGCCAAGGTCGACAAGCGCCTCAGCCTCAAGGGCGACCGCGACGGCTACGGCAACGAGGACCCGAAGATCGCCACCGCGGCCGCCGCCGAGCTCCGCAACCAGAACCCGGACGCCTCCTTCGTCTACTTCGGCCAGGTCGACTCGGCCGGACACTCCTACGGAGCCGCCAGCCGGCAGTACCTCGACGCGATCGGCCGCGTCGACACGATGGTCGGCCAGCTGCTCACCGCCGTGCAGAGCCGCCCCACGTACGCCCGGGAGAACTGGAAGATCCTGGTCACCACCGACCACGGGCACACCGACGCCGGCGGCCACGGCGGCTCCACCCTCCAGGAGCGCGGCACCTTCGTCATCGCCAAGGGAGCGGGTATTCCCGCCGGTTCGGTCCGCACCGACGTCAAGCTCGTCGACGTGGCGGCCACCGCGCTCGCCCAGGTCGGCGCCGACGCCGGCTCCGCGATCGACGGCATCCCGCTGGGCGCCCCCGACGACGACCCGTTCGACACCCTGCGGCCCGCCCTCCAGGGCCGCGTGGACGAGACGGGCATCCCCGCCGGCGCGAAGGGCTTCACGCACACCCCGCCGGCCGGCTGGTCCGTCGACAACTCCGCGATGGGCACCGGCGGCGTCACCGAATGGGCCGGCTGGGCCTTCGCCACCGACGAGTTCTGGAGCCAGTCCCAGCGCGACCAGTGGCGCGAGCTGAACGTCCGCTCCCGCGACGTGTTCGCCGTCGCCGACTCCGACGAGTGGGACGACAAGCCCCACACCGGCTCCTACGATTCCACCCTGATCACCCCCAAGTGGGCCGTGACCGGCGGGAGCACGAGGAACCTGACCTTCCGGACCCACTACCGCCACGAGGCCGGCCAGACCGCCCAGGTCCTGGTCTCCTACGACGGCGCCACCCCCACCGTCGTCAAGACCTATACCGCCGACGCGATCGCCAAGGCGGAGTCCCTGCCCCTCCAGGTCCCGGCCGGCGCCACCGACGTCCGGATCAGCTTCCGCTACGCCGGCACCAACAACTGGTTCTGGACCGTCGACGACGTCGAACTCGGCTGATCCAGGCCCCCGCGGTCCGGGCGGTGTGGCAGTTGCCCGACGGGACGGCGGGCATCACGCTCGCGTCGACGACCCGCAGGTTGC
>NZ_JBHYVA010000075.1:4891-5920 GCF_042750055.1 Streptomyces sp. NPDC059456 | reverse complement strand
CCCGGGGTTTGTGCCCGTTCCCGCCGCTCAACGGGGGGCCACCCGCCCCGGGGGGGGGGGGGGGGGGCCCCCCCCCCCCGCCGCCCCCCCGGCCCCGATAGGGTGGTTCAGACCAGCGGTCAAAGAGCGGAGAACAGTCCAGTGGCAGAGCGCAAGCCGATCGAATCCTGGCTCACCGACATGGACGGGGTCCTCATCCACGAGGGCACCCCGATCCCGGGCGCGGATGCCTTCATCAAGCGGCTGCGCGAATCGGGCAAGCCCTTCCTGGTCCTGACCAACAACTCCATCTACACCCCGCGCGACCTGCACGCCCGGCTGTTCCGGATGGGCCTGGACGTTCCCGTCGAGAACATCTGGACCTCGGCGCTCGCCACCGCCAAGTTCCTCGACGACCAGCGCCCGGGCGGCACCGCCTACGTCATCGGCGAGGCCGGCCTGACCACCGCCCTGCACGACATCGGGTACATCCTGACCGACCACGAGCCCGACTACGTGGTCCTCGGCGAGACCCGGACGTACAGCTTCGAGGCGATGACGAAGGCCGTTCGCCTGATCAACGCGGGCGCCCGCTTCATCTGCACCAACCCCGACGAGACCGGCCCCTCCACCGAAGGCCCGCTCCCGGCGACCGGCGCCGTCGCCGCGCTGATCACCAAGGCGACCGGCAAGCAGCCGTACTTCGCCGGCAAGCCCAACCCGCTGATGATGCGGACCGGCCTGAACGCCATCGGCGCGCACTCCGAGAGCAGCGCGATGATCGGCGACCGGATGGACACCGACGTCCTGGCCGGGCTGGAGGCCGGGATGCAGACCTTCCTCGTGCTGACCGGACTGACCTCCGTCGAGGACACCGAGAAGTTCCCCTACCGCCCGACCAAGACCGTCGACTCCATCGCCGACCTGGTCGATCTCGTCTGATCCGAACGGGTCAAGCGCGCGGGGGGGGGCGGGGGGGGGGCCGCGCCCCCCCCGGGCCCCCCGGGGTTGTGGGGGGGAGTTAGAAAAAAATACACAGGGGCCGCAATA
>NZ_JBHYVA010000075.1:3270-4881 GCF_042750055.1 Streptomyces sp. NPDC059456 | reverse complement strand
CACACACCCACCACCCCCGCCTCTCACCCGCTCAGCTCCCCCCCCGCGCGCGCCGCGCCCCCGCCCCGCCCGCCCCCCCCCCCCCCCGCCGCGCGTGAACCTCCTTGTTGAGGAGGTTCACCATGCGCAGTGCTCTGATCGCTCTCCGTGTCACCGGGGTGGCCGTCGCCCTGACGGCGCTCACCGCCGTGTCCTCGCCCGCCGCCCTGGCGTCCGGCGAGGAGAACCGCGGTGGCGTCTCGGTCGAACCGCACCAGGCCGAGCCGGGGGCGCAGGTCAAGCTGCGCGTCCGCGGCTGTGACGAGAAATGGGCGTCCGCGAAGTCCGCCGTCTTCGTCTCGGAGGTCCACCTGTCGTCGGGCCGCGACGGGGACAAGACGCTGTGGGGCGACGCGATGGTCAGCTCGCACGCCCAGCCCGGCTGGCACGACATCAAGGTGAAGTGCGACGGCGGCGAGGACCGCGTACGCGGCTCCATCGAGGTCATCCGCCGCCGCGACGACCGGGAGCAGGACCGCGACCGCGACCGCGACAAGCCGAACCCCCACCAGTCGCCGGTCCGGCCCGTCCACGCGGGCGGCGGCGGAATGTCCGCCGAGCTCGCCGCGCAGGCGCAGGGCCAGGCCGCGGCCGCGGCCGCCAAAAAGAACCACGGGGGCGAGGGCCCCGGCCTCCCGCAGACCGTGATCGGCGCCGTGCTCGCCGCCGCGGCCACCCTGGCCGTCGCGTTCCGGGCGCTGACCCTGCGCCGGCGCCGCAGCGGCGAGTGAGGACCGGGAGGTGACGGGCCCGGGGGAGCCGAAGTCCTCCGGCGGCGGGCGGCTGCTGACCTTCGCCGCCTGGACGGTGCTGGTGCTCGGCCTGTGGCTGTGGGGCCGCGAGATCACCGGGGTCCCACAGCGCCCTTCGTCCACACTGGCCGGCGGGTCGGCGCTCCCGGTCCCCGGGCTGCCCGCCGCGCACACCCCGCTGGCGGCGTCCGTTCCGGTACGGGTGGACGTGCCGTCGCTGGGCCTCCGGGCGCCGGTGATCTCCCGGAGCCTCGACACCCAGGGCGCGATCGAGCCGCCGCCGTTCGACCGGCCCGGGACGGTGGGCTGGTGGGGCGGCGGGGCCAAGCCGGGCGAGGCGGGGGCCGCGCTGCTGGTCGGGCACGTGGACACGGCGTCGAAACCGGCCGTGTTCTACGGCCTGAGCACGGCGCAGCCGGGCGGCAAGGTGCGGGTGGTGCGGATGGACGGAACGGTCGCCGAGTTCACGATCGAGGACGTACGGGTCTACGAGCGGGCGGGCTTCGACGCGCACCGGGCCTACGGTCCGCGGATCGAGGGCCGGGCCGAGCTGCGGCTGGTGACCTGCGGGGGCACGTACGACAAGGCGGCCAAGGAGTACACGGCGAACGTGGTCGTCTCGGCCTACCTGACGGGCGAGGGCGCGGCGGCCGGAGCGGGGACCGGAGCCGGAGGTCCCGGCGCGGCGGTGTGACAGCCGACCGGGGGACCGGGGGACACGACGAAGAAGCCCCACGCAGCGTTCGGTGGGAGGGGGGGGGTGGTTTGGGGGGGCCCGCCGGGGCACGGAACCCCGGCCCCCCGATTAATATAGTTGGGG
>NZ_JBHYVA010000075.1:0-3260 GCF_042750055.1 Streptomyces sp. NPDC059456 | reverse complement strand
CCGCTCGCGGTGCGCGCGCGGCGCGTCGAATTATATTGTCTGTGCGCCGCCAGGGACTCGAACCCCGGACCCGCTGATTAAGAGTCAGCTGCTCTAACCAACTGAGCTAGCGGCGCCTGCTGACAGAGAAAACTCTACCCCACCTCCAGTGGTGCTCGTGACCAGCCGCGCCCGCCTTGTCCGATTAACCCATGTTTGAGGGGTTTATCGTGCACGATATGTCTGGGTCGAACCGCATCTGATGCCCCGACAGATGCCGGGCCCGCCTGACCAGCGACGAGCAGGGGAGTGGACGGAACCGCATGACGATCCAGCCTCCGATGCATGTGCAGACGACTGCACCGATGCCGATGCCCGCTTTCGAGGAGTACGAGCCCGCAGGCGACTGCGTCTGCACGGGCTGCGCGCAGCGCCGTCGCGCCCTCGCCCGCGCGCGGGCCATACCGCTCCGGGACGGCGGCCACCCGGCCGCGCGCGGCGCCCGCCGGGCCCTGGTGCTGGCCACCGCGGCGGGCGTGGTCCTGGGCGGTGGCGGCTCGGCGGCGCTGGCGGCGGCCGGCCCCGTCCCCGGCCCGGAGCCGGTCTCCCTCGACACCCCCGGCCCCCACGACGTCCCCGGCTCCCCGCAGGGCGGCCGGTCCCCGCTGCACGGCCGCCCGGCCCCGGCGAAGCCGCCGGGTGCGCCCGGAGCGCCGTCGGCGGTCAAGCGGATCGACCGGACCTCGATCATCAACCGGGCGAAGCTGTGGCTGGACGCGAAGGTCCCGTACAGCATGTCCACGTACTGGTCCGACGGCTACCGGCAGGACTGCTCCGGCTTCGTCTCGATGGCCTGGAACCTCGGTACGAACGAGTGGACCGGAAGCCTCGACAAATTCGCCACCAAGATCACCAAGGAGGAGCTGCTCCCGGGGGACATGCTGCTCTTCCACAACCCGGCCGACCCCACCAACGGCTCGCACGTGGTCCTCTTCGGCGGGTGGGTCGACGAGACGCGCACGCACTACGTCGCGTACGAGCAGACCCGCCCGAACACGCGCAAGGGCGCCACCCCGTACGGCTACTGGAGCAACGCGACGAAGTACCTCCCGTACCGGTTCAACGGCGTGACGAGCGGCATCACCGAGCAGGACCCGTCGTCGACCGACCCGAAGCCGGCCGTCCCGACCGTCTTCCCCGGCGCCACGCAGTTCGGCCCGGGCGCGAACAACGAGCACGTCGCCCAGCTCGCCCGGATGCTGATCGACCGGGGCGGCCGGCGCTTCTACCCCAAGGGCGCGAGCACGGCGTGGAGCGACGCCGACCGGCTGGCCACGCAGGCCTTCCAGAGCGCCCAGGGCTGGACGGGCACGGACGCGGACGGGATCCCGGGCGCGCACACCTGGCAACTGCTGGTCGAGCACAAGGGCAACGACATCCGGCCGACGGTGGACGCCGCGCCGGGGCCGGCCGGGATGCCGGCGTATCCGGGGCTGTCGGCGTTCCGGCCCGGGTCGTCCCACCCGTTCATCACCGCCCTCGGCCGCCAGCTGGTGAAGAAGGGCTTCGGCAAGAACTACACGAACGGCCCCGGGCCCCTCTGGAGCGAGGCCGACCGCCGCAGCGTCGAGGCCTTCCAGCGCGCCCAGGGCTGGCGCGGCGCCGCGGCCGACGGCTACCCGGGCCCGGAAACCTGGCGCCGGCTGTTCGCATGACGGAGGCAACGATGTACCCCACGCGCACCACCTCGACGACGGGCACCTTCCGCGTGCCACCCGTGGCGGCGGCCCCGCGGCCCCCCCACGCCCCGGCCCTGCGCGGCACGGCCGAGCTCTACCCCACCCCGCCGCCGCGCCGTGACGCGGCCCACCCCGAGCCGCCCTCCGGTCCCCCGCCGGTGTCCGCCGCACCGTCCCCGGCCCGGACCGCACCACAGCACCCGCTGCCCGCTGCGGGGGCCGCGTTCCACGGCCCCGCGAACCCCCCGCCGCACACGGCCGAGGCCGTTCCCCCGGCGGTGCCGGCGCCCACGCCCACGACGCAGGCCCATCCGGCCCCGCAGCCTGCCGCGGAACGCGGGCGCGCAGACGTCCAGCCGTACGCGGCCCAGGCCGAGCCGGGTCCGGCCCTGACGGCGGCGCCGCCGGCCCCGCTGCCTGCCGCGCGGGCCGCGGGCGTGCAGCCGTGCGCGGCCCAGGCCGCTCCGGAGACGGGGCCTGCGGCAGTGCCGGGACCCGCGCCCGCGGCGCAGGCCCAGACGGCCATGCCGTCGGGCCCGGCCCCCGGTGCGGGGGCCGGGTTTCCCGAGCCTGCGGGCGCACAGCCGTACGCAGCTCAGGCCGAGCCGCAGGCAGGGCCTGCGGCGTCGCAGTGGCCGGGCGTGGCGGGAGCCGAGCCGGGTCCGGCTTTGACGACCATGCCGTCGGACCCGGCCCCCGGTGCGGGGGCCGCGGTTCCCGGGCTTGCGGGCGTGCAACCGTACGCGGCTCAGGCCGGTCCGGAGGTGGAGCCCGTGGCGGTGCCGGGACTTCCGGGCGTGGCGGGAGCCGAGCCGGGTCCGGCCTTGACGGCGGTGTCGGCGGACCCGGTCCCCGGTGCGGGGATCGAGTCTCCCGGGCTCGTGGGCGGCGCGCAGCCGTGCGTGGCTCACTGCTGTCCGGAGGCGGAGTCTGCGGCGGTGGCTGGGCTTTCGGGCGCGGCGCGGGGCGAGCCGGGACCGGCCGCGCCGGCGGCCGGTGCGGAGGCCGTGGCCGGGATTCCGGCTCCGGGCATGGCCCAGGACGGTGCGGAGTGCACCGGCCGGGCCGAGGCCGGGGCCCCGGGGCGGGCGGCCGGTCCGGCCGTGCTCGGGGACGTCGCGGTGCCGCACGGGCGGGTGGCCGCGGATGCGGATGCCGGCTGGAGCGAGGTTCCGGCGGCCCGGGTCCGGGTCGAGCCCGAGCCGGTGCACGCGCTGGCCGGGGCCGCCGACCGGGCCGAGTCCGGCGGGGGCTCGTACGGGCAGGAACCCGACCCCGTGGTCTGCGTACCGGCCCCGGCCGGGTCGCACGACGAGACCGCTCCCACCGGCGTGGCCACCCTGCGGCTGCAGGCCCTGGACGGCGGGGGCGAGCCCCCCGCCCCGCAGGGCCGGGCCCGGCCGGCGGAGTCCGGGCTGCCGGTGGCGGACGGTCCCGCGCACCGGTACGGCGAGGCGTGGCCGCCCGGCCCGCAGCCCGGCCAGGGCCCCGGCCCCGGGGCCGGCGCCGGGGCCGGGGGGCCGCGCCCGGCGGCGGCGCCGC
>NZ_JBHYVA010000074.1:0-19812 GCF_042750055.1 Streptomyces sp. NPDC059456 | reverse complement strand
CCGGGAGTCTGAGAGCGCTCCCGGAGGCACGGGCGGCTCACCAGCCGATGCCGAGGGTCAGCCCGGTCGGCGGCTCCGCGTTGCCGAGGATCTGCACCGAGGACTGGTCGTTCACGTCGTCGTAGGGGAAGCCGTAGGCCCGCCCGTTCAGACCGACGGTGTGGAAGAAGCCGGCGTAGTCGTTCTTCGCCGCCCCGCCGTAGTACGCGGCCGGCGTGGACCAGGCGCCGGTGTCGAGGGCGACCCCCCGGTTGAACGCGGCGCAGAACTCCGCGCCGAGCTGCTTCTCGGCGTCGTTGCCCGACGCCAGCGCCCCCGCGCAGGCCATGACGTCCGGCGAGGTGGGCTTGCGCAGGGTGAAGGGGCCTGCGCCGTTCTTGGTGAAGGTCAGCGTCGCACCGGAGACCCGCCCCGAGAACGTCTCGCCCGGCCGGGTCAGGGTGAACGGGTGGGTGGTGTAGAACACCCAGGCCCGGTCGATGGCGGCGGTGAGGTGGTCCTGCTGCGTGCCGCCCGCGAGGAACAGCTCCGAGGAGCGCGGTGCCACGATCCGGTAGCGGTTCTGCAGCGGCTTGAAGGCGGCCCCGACGGAGGCCGCGTACTGCTGCATGACCTCGGCGCGGGTCCGAGTGATGCCCCGCGTGGTGTCGTGGCCGCTGGAGGTCTGGCGCAGCCGCGAGGTCATCGGGAAGCCGAACTGGTCGACCTGGGTGGTGTTCCCGCCGAAGGCGACCTCGCCCTTCACGTACGTGTACTCGTACCAGTCGAAGTACACGTCGCTGTTCGGGTCGTGGGGATTGCGCAGGTCGGGGCCGCCCCAGCCCTGGTCGTCGGGGGAGACCGGGAAGTAGACGGGGGAGCCGAGGGAAACGTAGATCCGGCCCCCGCGGATCGATGCCGGGGAGGGCACCGTCCCGCCCACCCGGGCCAGGGTGAAGGACATGTCGGGATAGTTCACCCCGTTCTTGACCAGGTGGCCGGGGGCGGCGGCGTCGAGGTGGCTGATGTGGGCCATGGAGCCGTCGGGCTTCATGTACGACCACTGGCCCGGCGTCACCTGGCCGAGCACCGTGATGAAGACCTGCGCATCGGTGTAGGCGCCGCGGGTGTCGTTCCGGAAGGTGATCGGGAAGCTGCCCGGCCCGCCCCGGGCGGGGCCGGCGGCGGCCCGGCCCGGAGCCCAGAGCAAGGCCGCCACCAGGGCGATCAGCGCGGCCAGCAGGGCCGGCCCGGTCAGCGGGAGCGTGCTGCGTCTGGTCATCTGGCTCTCCTGGGTCGCGCCGCTCAGTGGCCGAAGCCGAACCAGTTGACGTTCACGTAGTCGGCGCCCTGGCCGCTGGTGAAGGTCAGGTACACGTCGTGCGTGCCGGTGACCGCGCTGATGTTCGCCGGGACGGTCCGCCAGCTCTGCCAGCCGCCGGTGTTCGCGACGGAGAAGCTGCCGGCCGGCGGGCCGGTACGGCTGTCCAGGCGGACCTCGACGAGTCCGCTGACCCCGCCGGCCGCCCCGCTCGCGACCCGGCCGAGGAACTGGTGCGCGGCGGCGGAGCCGAAGTCGACGCCCTTGTACAGGGCCCAGTCGCCGTTCGCGATGGTGCTCAGGTTCCGGCCGCCGCCCGTGTCGGTGGTGGTCTCGGTGGCCAGCCCGCCCTGGCCGTCGTACGACTCGGCCTCGATGGTGCCGTACGCGTCGCGGCCGCCGGACGGCGCAGTGGTCGGGGGCGTCGTGGGGGGCGTGGTCGGCGGGGTCGTGCCGCCCGTCGACCGCAGTACGCTGACGTAGTCGACGACCATCGGGTGGCCGGGCTGGGTGCCCGCGTCGGGTCCGCCGCCGAAGGCGTCCGGGAAGCCGCCGCCCATGGCGACGTTCAGGATGACGAAGTACCCGTGGTTCGTGGCGTCGGCCCAGGTGGTGGCATCGACCTGGTTCGCCCGCACCGTGTGGAAGACGACGCCGTCCAGGGAGAAGCGCATCTCCTCCACGGCGGTGGACCGGTCCCACTCCACCGCGTACGTGTGGAACCCGCCCTGGCAGGTGGTGCCGGAGCAGGCGCGCTGGCCGCCGATGCCGGACGTCTCGTTGCACGGGCCGCCCGGGCTCGTGCCGCAGTGCATCGTGGCCCACTCGTTGTTGATGCCCTGGACGTTCTCCATGATGTCGAGCTCACCTATGCCGGGCCAGTTCCACCAGTTGCCGCGGAAGGGCGCGCCGAGCATCCAGAACGCCGGCCAGTAGCCCTTCGCCGCGGCGCCGGTGACGTTCGGCATCTGGATCCGGGCCTCGGTGCGGAGCTTGCCGCCCGCCGGGGGCTGGAAGTCGGAGCGGCGCGTCTCGACGCGGCCCGAGGTCCAGCGTCCGGCGGCGTCCCGGAGCGGGGTGATCCGGAGGTTCCCGGCGCCGTCGAGGGAGACGTTCGAGGGGTCCGCGGTCATCGTCTCGACCTCGCCCGTACCGAAGTTGGCGGGGCCGCCGGGGTAGCTCGTCCCGGTGGTGTACTGCCAGTCGGCGGTGTTCACGCCGGAGCCCGCGGGCCCGTTGAAGTCGTCCAGGAACACCTGGGACCAGCCCGCCGGGGTGGGGGGAGCGGCGGCGCCCGCGGGCACCGTGACCACGGCGGCGGCCGCCGCGGCCACGGCCAGCGTGCCGAACGCGGCGATGACGGCCCGCCGGACGGACGAGCGCCTGCTGCTTCTGCCGGATGTCTGACGCATGGGTGCCCTCTCTGAGGCGCCGTGGGGGCGCGGTGCGGGGGGAGGTGGGGGAGACGGCTGCTTGAGAGCGCTCTCATGCAGCACCGCTGGACACTGTCCTCCCGGTGTTCCGCGGGCGTCAAGTCTTTGAACCCGTCAATGGCGTTATGGCACAAGGGAGTTCATTGCTTGAAGGGCGGACGGCGACAGGACCGCGCCGCCCCCGCACACGCGAGCCCGCCGGGCGGACCTGCCGGGCGGACCTGCCGGGCGGACCCGCCGGGCGGGGACCTCAGGTGGGCAGTCCCACCGCCCGCTCCCGCGCCCGCCGCTTCTGGATCACCACGGCCACCACGAGCAGCGCGCCCTGGGCGACGTTCTGCCAGAACGGGTTCACGCCCTGCACCGTCAGGCCGTTGTCCAGGGCCCCGAGCAGGGTGATGGCCAGCAGGGTGCCGCCGACCCCGCCCTTGCCGCCCGCCAGCAGGCAGCCGCCGAGGGCGGCGGCCGTGATCGCCTTCAGTTCGAGGCCCTCGCTGCCGGAGACGGGGTGACCGAACCCGGTCCGGGCGGTCAGCAGCACCCCGGCGACGGCGGCCACCACCCCGGCCAGGCCGTAGACGGCGATCAGGTACTTGTTTATGTCGATGCCGGCCAGCCGCGCGGCCGTGTCGTTGCCGCCGATCGCGTAGATGTTGCGCCCGATGTCGGTCGACCCCAGCAGCAGGTGGATGGCGAGGGTGACCACCGCGAGCACCCACAGCAGCACCGGGATTCCGGCGATCGAACCGTTCGCGAGGAAGACGAAGACGTCGTCGTTGCTGACGTACCCCTGGGCCGCGCCCTTGGACAGCAGCTGCGCGACCCCCTTGTACGCGGCGAGGGTGGCCAGTGTCGCGATGACCGGGTTGACCCGGCCGAAGACGATCACCGCTCCGTTGAGGAGTCCGGCGAGCAGGCCCGCACCGAGCGCGGCGGCGATGCCGAACAGGGCGTTCCCGCCGGTGGAGGTGAACACCATGGCGGAGACGACCGATGACACGCCGACCTGGGAGCCGACGGAGATGTCCAGCGCACCGCAGATGATCACCACGGTCTGGACGAGGGCGAGCAGCCCGGAGATGGTCACCGCATCGCCGATGACCTTGATGTTGGCCCAGGTCAGGTAGGCGGGGTTGAGCCAGCCGAAGAGGGCCAGCACCAGCACCAGGGCGCCGGTCAGGCTGAGGTTCTGACCGCCGACGGAGCGCAGGACCACCCCGAGCCGCCGCCCGGCCCGCTGCCCGGGCTCCGCCGCCGGCTTGTCCTGCCCGGCGGCGGCCGTCGCCGTCGTCCCGGTCCCCGCCGTCGCTGTCGTCGCCGCCGTCTGCGGGGTCACCGGGTCGGCCTGGTTCGCGTTCACTGGGATCCTCCGTCGCCCGTCGCCGTCGTGGTCAGGTCCTGCGCCATCGCCAGGGCGAGGACGGCCTCCTCGGTGGCCCCGGCGCGGTCCAGCTCGCCCGTGATCCGGCCGCCCTGCATCACCAGCACCCGGTCGGCCAGCCCCAGCACCTCCGGCAGTTCGGAGGAGATGACCAGCAGCGCGACCCCGTCCCGCGCGAGGTCCGCGATGATCCGGTAGATCTCGGCCTTCGCGCCGACGTCGATGCCGCGGGTCGGCTCGTCGAGGATCAGCACCTTGGGCCTGCGGGCCAGCCAGCGGGCGAGCACCACCTTCTGCTGGTTGCCGCCCGACAGCGTGCGCACCTCCCGTTCCACCGAAGGGGTCCGCACGCGCAGCCGGCCGGTGTACTCGCGGGCGAGTTCCCTCTCGGCCGCCCGGCGCACGAAGCGCAGGCGGCTCAGCCGGTCCAGCACGGCCAGCGCGATGTTGTCGCGGACCGACCGGTCGAGGAACAGCGCCTGCGCCTTGCGCTCCTCGGGGGCGAGGCCGATGCCCGCGCGGATCGCGTCGGAGGGCCGGCGCAGCCGCAGTTCCCCGCCCAGTACCGAGACCGTTCCGCCGCGCAGCGGGAGGTCTCCGATCAGCGCCCGGGCGAGTTCGGAGCGCCCGGCGCCGACCAGCCCGGCCAGGGCCACCACCTCCCCCTCCCTGACCTGGAGGCTGATGCCGCGCACGTCGTCGGTGGTGAGACCGCGGACGTCCAGGACGACGCGGTCGCGGGCCACGTGCGGGCGGGCGAACACGGCGGACAGGTCCCGGCCCACCATCATCCGTACGATGTCGCCCTCGTCCGCGGCGGCGGCGTCCCGGACACCGACCAGCGCCCCGTCGCGCAGGACGGCCACCCGGTCGGCCAGCCGGAAGATCTCCTGCATGCGGTGGGAGACGTAGACGACCGCGAGCCCCCGGTCGCGCAGTCCGCGGATCAGCGCGAACAGGGCCTCCACCTCGTGCTCGGAGAGGGAGGAGGTGGGTTCGTCGAAGGCCACCACCTTCGCCTCCCCGGTCAGCGCCCGCAGGATCTCCACCAGTTGGCGCTGGGCCGGGGTGAGCCGGATGCCGGGGGTGTCCGCGTCGAGGACGTGTCCGAAGCCGATCCGGTCCAGGTCCTCCCGGAGCCGGCGGCGCAGCGCCGCCCGGTCGAAGCGCCGGACGCCCCGGGTGGGCAGCGAGCCGAGGTAGACGTTCTCGGCGACCGTGAGGTGCGGGACGATCTCCGGTTCCTGGGGGATGAGCCGGATGCCGGCCGCCCGGGCGTCCGCCGGCGTGCGGAGCCGCACCCGGGCGCCGTCGACGTGGACCGTCCCGGAATCGGCCGGCCGGTCACCGCAGACGATCTTCAGCAGGGTGGACTTCCCGGCGCCGTTCTCGCCCATCAGCGCGGTGACGGAACCGGCCGGGAAGTCCAGGGTGACGTCGCGCAGGGCCGGGACCCCGGCGAAGCTCTTGGCGAGACGGTCCACGCGCAGTCCGGACGCCATCACTTGCAGCCGAATCCGGCATCCCGCCAGTTGCCCGCGTCGACCATCCTGGTCGGGGCGAAGGCCTCGGGGGCGAACTCCGTACCGTTCCTGAGTTTGTCGTACATCGCCTGGACGGCCAGTTTCCCGACCTCGTCGCCGGGGATGTAGAGCGCCGCCTTCATCCCGTTGTCGGCGCCCGCCTGCCAGTCCTTGCAGGCCAGATAGGCCCCGAGGCCGACGCCGACGATGTCCTGGCCCTTGACGCCCGTGTTGTTCAGGCCCCTGACCCCGCCGGATACGTTCTCGTCGTTGCAACCCATGACCACCCAGTGCCGGACGCCCTGGTTCGCCGTCACCGTCGCCTCGACCTTGGCCTGTGCGCCGGCCGGGGTGTTGTCCGTGCCGAGCTCGATCGCCTGGACCTCGGGGGCGCCGGCCGCCTTCCACGCGGCCTTGGCCCCGTTGATCCGGTCGGTGCAGACGGTGGTGTCCTGCTTCCACGCGTAGACGATCCGGGTGTCCGCCGGGCTCCAGCCCGCCTTGGTGAACTCGGCCGCGGCCCGCTTGCCGACCTCGCCGCCCATCTGGACCCCCGAGAAGCCCACGCGCGCCACCAGAGCGGCCTTGTCGCACGCCGCGGGCCTGGGTCCGCTGACGCACACCTGGTCGTCGGAGGTGAGCAGCGGGATCCCCGCCTTCTTCGCCTCGGCGGCGACCTGGGGGCCGACCGCGGACTCCGGCACGACGATGATGATGCCGGAGTTCTTCTGCGCGATCGCCGACTTGACTTCGGTGATGGTCTTCGAGGCGTCGTTGCCGAGGTTGACGACGGTGAGCTTGACGCCCAGTTCGTCGGCCTTCTTCCTGGCGCCGGCGGCTTCGGAGACGAAGTACTCCTGGTCGCCCTGCTTCTGCAGGTAGGCGATGGCCAGGGGGCCGCCGGCCTTCGGGCCGGTGCCCGTCCCGCCTCCCGCGCCCGGGGCGGAGGGGGACCTGCCGGAGGAGCAGGCCGCCAGGGCGAGCGCCAGCGCGAGGGCACCGGCCGAGGCGGCGGCGCGGTGGTACCGGTTCATGGACATGTACGCGTGCTCCCTCATCGGGACGGATGGGTCAGGCGCAGGTGAGCCGGGGTGCCGCCCAGTCCGCGTGGTCGTAGTCGATCCCGTTGCCGCCGTCGGTGACGACGAGCCGCAGCGTCTGGCCGCCGGTCAGATCGGCGGTGAGTTTTCTGGCCGCGTCGGCCGTGGTGACGACTCCGCTGTCGGCGACCTTGGTGGTGTCCCGGTAGATCTGGAAGGCGACCGCACCGGTGAAGGCGCTCTCGTCGTCTACTCCGACGTCCACCGTCAGTGCGCTGCACCTGCCGCCGAGGTGGTAGGTCACGGTGCTGGGCGCGTGCACGCCCAGGCCCTTGGCGTACGTGGCTCCGCCCACGGTGAGCGTCCTGCCGTCGCCGGCCGCCTGCTCCCCGTTGCTGCGGTCCTTCTCCACCGGGCCCCAGCCGCTGCTCACCCCGGTCCAGGGCAGGTCGGACAGGTGGGAGGTGCCGGCCGGCGGGAGCGGCGCCGGCCCCGGGGTGATCCGGTAGACGACGGTGGCGTGCGGGGCGACCGAGGCGCTGACGGTGCCGCTGGTGTTGGTCGAGGCGGCCTTGGTCCACAGTTCCCTGAGGGCGTAGGGGCCGCGGTTGCCGATGCCGAGGGCGTCGGTCCTGGCGGAGATCGTGGCGGTGGAGCCCGTCTCGTTGGTCAGGGACAGGGCCCGGTCGCCGTTGGCGAGTTCCTTGGCCATCACCACCAGGCCGCCCGCGCTGGAGACCACCGTGCCCTGTTTGCCGAGGGCGTCCTGGTCCAGGGCGATCACGTCGGGGTCGGAGAGGATGTCGAAGGTCTCGGCCGTCGCCTTGCGCAGGTCGCTGCCGATCAGCAGCGGCGCCGACATCATCGACCAGAGGGTGAAGTGGGTGCGGTACTCGGTGGCGGTCATTCCGCCGTTGCCGACCTCCAGCATGTCGGGGTCGTTCCACTGGCCGGGGCCCGCGTACGGGGCGAGCGGCTGGTTGCGGTGCGCGATGGAGATCATCGAGGACCAGCTGTCGCCGATGTCCCCCGTGGTGCGCCACAGGTGGCCGACGCCGGAAGCCCAGGTCCAGGGCTGGTTCTCGCCCCACTCGCACAGCGAGAAGACGATGGGACGGCCCGTCCTCTTCAGCGCGGCGGCCATGTCGGCGTACCGTTTCTTCGCGTCCACGCCCTGGTTGTTGCAGTTGTCGTACTTGAGGTAGTCGACGCCGAACGAGGCGAACAGGGCGGCGTCCTGCTGCTCGTGGCCGAGACCGCCGGGGAAGCCCGCGGTGTCGCAGGTCCTGGTGCCGGCGCTGGTGTAGATCCCGAACTTCAGGCCCTTGGCGTGCACGTAGTCGGCGAGGGCCTTGATCCCGCCGGGGAAGCGGACGGGGTCGGGGACCAGGTTGCCCGAGGCGTCGCGGTTCGGCAGGGCCCAGCAGTCGTCGAGGTTGACGTACTGGTAGCCGGCGGCCTTGAGGCCCTTGGCGACGAAGAGGTCGGCGATGCCCTTGACCATCGCCTCGTTGAACTCGGCCCGGCAGTGGGTGGAGTTCCAGTTGTTGAAGCCCATCGGCGGGGTCAGTGCCTGGCCGTCGGCGACGGCTGCGGCGGGACCGGCGCCCGCGATCACCGCGGTACCGGCCAGCGTGGCGGCCCCTGCGGCCGGGGCCAGTAACGGCAGGGCCGTGAGGACCGCCGCCAGACGGCGCCCGACGGCGCTTCGTAACGTGTGCACAGACGGCTCCTGGGGGAGTGGGGCCCGGGGTTCCGGGAGAGCGTGTGCGGAAAAGCGTCCTGACGGTACGTCGGTTCCCGCAGAAGTCCTCAGAAACGAACGGACTCCAACGGGAGCGCCCACATCACACGGCAACCGCAGGGACATGTCAAGGTAGTGGACTGCGCCAATCCGCCGCCTGTCCCCAGGGTCGAGGCGCCCAACTGCGGCTTTACCGGGCTCTGTTGACTTCTGTTCGGTCCGTCAGGATGCTTCTGTCGACCGGGGACGCCGGTGCCCCAGGAGAGGAACCTCCGCATGGCCGATCCCGGCAGCCTGCTGGCCCATCAGCGCCGCGCCCTGATCCTCGAAGAGGTCCGCCGGCGCGGCGGGGTGCGGGTGAACGAGCTGACCCGCTCCCTGAACGTCTCCGACATGACCGTCCGCCGGGACCTGGACGTCCTCGACCGCGAGGGCCTGCTCCGCAAGGTGCACGGCGGCGCGGTCCTCGGCGACGAGGCCAGCAGCCACGAGCCCGGGTTCGAGGCCAAGTCGGAATGGGAGACGGCCGCGAAGCAGGCCATCGCCAGGGCGGCGGCCGCCCTCGTCGCACCGGGCTCGGCCATCGCCCTGTCCGCCGGGACCACCACCCACGCCCTGGCCTGCGAGCTCACCGAGGTCCCCGGACTCACCGTGGTCACCAACTCGGTCCGCACCGCCGAGGTCTTCGAGGCCGCGCGCCGGACCGCGAGCACCGCGAGCACCACGACGGTCATCCTCACGGGCGGCATCCGCACCCCCTCCGACGCGCTCGTCGGACCCGTCGCCGACCAGGCCATCCGCTCTCTCCACGTCGACCTGCTCTTCCTCGGCTGCCACGGCCTGGGCGCCACCACCGGGCTGACCACGCCGAACCTCGGCGAGGCGGAGACCAACCGGGCCTTCCTCCGCTCCGCCCGGCGCACCGCGCTCCTCGCCGACCACACCAAGTGGTCGACCGTGGGGCTCACCACGTTCGCCTCCCTGGAGGAGGTCGACGTACTGGTCACCGACTTCCTTCCCGCGGAGGAGGCCGCCGCGGTCACCGAGCGGGTCGGCGAAGTCCTCGCCGCCGCGCCGCCCGCCCCGCCGGCGCCTCCCGCGCCGCCGCTTCCCGTGCCTCCTGCGCCTCCCGTACCTCCGGTGCGGGAGCACCGGCGGTGAGGAAGACCCGTACGGCCCTGTCCGACGGCCGGGAGCTGATCTACTACGACGACGGGGCCGGCGCCCCGGAGGCGGTGCGGGCCAGCCCCGACCCCCGCGGCCTGCCGCCCATCGCGATGCGCTCCGAGCGGCGCCACGACCGGCTGCTCGACGAGTGGGTGGTGATCGCCTCGCACCGCCAGGGCCGCACCCACCTGCCGCCCGCGGACCAGTGCCCGCTGTGCCCGTCGGCCCCGGGCCGGTCCACGGAGATCCCGGCCCCCGACTACCAGGTCGCCGTCTTCGAGAACCGGTTCCCCGCCCTGTCCGGACCCGGCGGGGGCCGCTGCGAGGTGGTCTGCTTCAGCTCGGACCACGACGCCTCGTACGCCGGCCTCGGCCCGGCCCGGGTCCGTACGGTGCTCGCCGCCCTGGCCGACCGCACCGCCGAGCTCGCCGGGCTCCCGGGCGTGGAGCAGGTGTACTGCTTCGAGAACCGGGGCCGCGAGATCGGCGTCACGCTCACCCATCCGCACGGCCAGGTGTACGCGCTGCCGGTCCTCACCCCGCGCACCCGGCGCATGCTCGACACCGTCGCGCGCCACCACCGGGCCACCGGCCGCAACCTCTTCGACGAGGTCCGCGACGAGGCCCTGGCCGACGGCCGCAGGGTGGTGCTCAGAGGGGACCACTGGAGCGCGTTCGTCCCGGAGGCCGCGCGCTGGCCGTACGAGGTGCACCTCTACCCGCACCGGCGCGTCCCCGACCTGGCCGCCCTGACGGAGCCGGAACGGGCCGAGCTGGCCGTCCTCCACCCGGAGCTGCTCGGCCGCTTCGACCGGCTGTTCCCCACGCCGGCCCCGTACATCTCGGCCTGGCACCAGGCCCCCGCACGCACCGGCCGGCAGCTGTACGCCCTGCACCTGGAGCTGTTCACCACCCGGCGGGCCGCGGACAAGCTGAAGTACCCGGCCGGCACCGAGTCCGGGATGGGGCAGTTCATCAACGACATCGCGCCGGAGCGGGCGGCCGCGGCGCTGCGCGCGGTCTGAGGGCCGCCGCGGGCGCGCGCCGGCTCAGGCGTCCTTCTCCATGGTCGGCCGCAGCCGCTCCAGCAGGGCGTAGAGCGTGGCGCTCTCCGTCGCGTCGAGGGTGTCGAGCGCGCCGTGCGTCGCCTGCATCTCCGCGCGCACACGCCGGATGATCTCCCGGCCGGCGTCGGTCGCGACGACGTTCTTGACGCGGCGGTCGGCGGGGTCCGGCTCGCGCCGTACGAGCTCACGGGCTTCCAGCCGGTCCACGATCCCGGTGACGTTCGATGCGTCACACACCAGGAGGGTGGCGAGGCCGCGCATCGGGAGCGGGCCGTTGAGCTGGGCGAGGACCCGGGCCTGGGTCGAGGTCAGGCCGTAGTGGGCCGCCGCGGCCGCGAAATCGCGCCACTGCGCGGTTCCGATGGCGGCGAGCAGCTCCAGCAGCTCGAGCTTGGTGGGGGTGTGGGGGGTGGTGGCGCTCATGCCGGAAGCCTACTCAGGATGGTTGACATTATCAATTGTTTACTTGACCTCTTTAACTATTGACGTCTACCGTCTACGGAGTTACTTCATGACATCAAACATCTGCGATCTGAAGCACTAAGAAGGTCCTGCCAGACATGAGCACCGCCGCCCCCACCCCCGCCGAGGCCAAGAACAGGAACGAGACGGTCATCGTCTTCGCCCTGAGCCTTGCCGCCATGGTCGTGTCGATGATGCAGACCCTGCCGGTCCCGATCCTGGGCCTCATCCGCACCGACCTGGGCACCTCGACCGCCAACGTGAGCTGGGTGACCACCGCCACGCTGCTGTCCGCCGCCGTCTTCACCCCGCTGCTCGGCCGCTTCGGCGACCAGCACGGCAAGAAGCCCACGCTGGTGGCCGTCCTCGGCGTCATGGTCGCCGGTTCCGTCATCGCCGCGCTCGCGACCTCGCTGCCGCTGCTGATCCTGGGCCGCGTCCTCCAGGGCGCCGCCACCGCGATCTTCCCGCTCGCCCTCTCGGTGCTGCGCGAGGAAGTCCGCCCGCAGAAGCTCCCCGGCGCGATGGCCCTGGTCAGCGGTACCCTCGCATTCGGCAGTGGCCTGGCGCTCGTCGCCACCGGCCTGCTCACGTCCGGCTCCGACGCCGACTACCGCAACGCCTTCTGGATGGCGACCGGCTTCGCCGCCCTCGCCCTGCTCGCCGTCGCCTTCCTGGTCCCCGCCACCCGGCACAAGACCGGCGGCCGCACCGACTTCCTCGGCGCGCTGACGCTCGGCATCACCCTCCTGCTGCTCCTGCTGCCCATCTCGCAGGGCCACGAGTGGGGCTGGACCTCCGGCCGCACGCTGGGCAGCTTCGCCGGCGCCGCCGTCATGACCGCCGTCTGGGTCTTCACCGAGCTCAAGGTCAGCGAGCCGCTCGTGGACATGCGGATGTTCGTCCACCGCCCGGTCCTCATGGCCAACCTCGCCGGCATCCTCGTCGGCTTCGGCATGTTCGCGAACTTCCTCGGCGTCTCGTACCTCGTCCAGATGCCGGAGAAGCTCACCGGCTACGGGTTCGACGCCTCCATCCTGCGCGCCTCCGTGCAGTTCCTGCTGCCCGGCGCGATCGTCTCGCTGCTCGCCTCGCCCGTCGGCGGCCAGCTGGTCCGTCACCGCGGCCCGCGCGTGGCCCTCGGCCTCGCCGCCGCCCTCGGCGCCATCGGCTTCGGCTGGCTCGCGCTCGACCACGGCCACAGCTTCTCGGTGATCGGCGCCGGCCTGATCGTCGGCGCGGCCGTCAGCTTCGGCTACGCGGCCATGCCGGCCGTCATCATGGCGAGCGTCCCGCACCACCAGAGCGGCATCGCCAACGGCATCAACTCGATCTCCCGCTCCACCGGCAGCGCGATCGGCAGCGCCATCGTCACCACGATCCTGGCGTCGAAGACCATCGAGCACCTGCCGGCCGGCGTCCCGGCCCTGCCCGCCGAGTCCGGGTTCACCCTCACCTTCTGGATCGGGGCCGCCGCCTTCGCCCTGGTCGCGGTGATCAGCTGGGTCGGCCTGCGCGGAGCGCACGGACCGCGCACCGTCGAGGCGGGCGTGCCCGCCGCCGACGCCGCGAAGGTGACGGAGCCGGAGCCGGCCCGGACCGCCTGACCGGGCCCCGCGCCTGCTCCGACCTGGCCCTGCGAAGGGACGGCACCGTTCGCGGATGCCGTCCCTTCGTTTGCGTGCTCTCCTGTCCGTGAGGAGATGCCGCCGCCCGGCGGCGGGGAACCCGTCCCGGCACGCGAGGACACCCGAGGACACGCGAGGAGTGAGCTGCCATGGCGATCCTGATGCACGCCACCGTCCCCGGCATCACGGCGGACCAGTACGACGCCCTCCACGCGAAGCTCCTGGAGATCCCCGGGGTGTTCGAGGGCTGCCTGTCCCACGTCTGCGTCGCCACCCCGGAAGGTCTGCACATCTACGACCTCTGGGAGAGCGAGCTCCACATGAACGTGTTCGCCGAGAAGATGATGCCCGTCGCGCAGGGGCTGGGCTGGGAGTCCGTGGGCGACCGCCCCGAGGTGTCAGCCGTGTACAACTACGGCTTCCCCGGGGTCAAGGCGTAGCCGACGACGCCCGGCTCGGGCCGCGTGAGCCGGACGGCCTCAGGCCCGGGCGAAGGCGCGCAGGTCCTCGTTGAGGCGGTCGGCGTGCGTCGCGAACAGCCCGTGCCCGGCGTACTCGTACACGTGCAGGCGCGCACCCGGGACCAGATCGGCCGCGCGGCGGCCGGTCAGCTCCAGCGGGGCGGAGACGTCGTGCGATCCGTGGACGACCAGCACGGGGCAGTCGATCTTCACCAGTTCCGGCACCTGGTTCAGCCCGGCCACCACCTCGCCCAGTGCCGCGCCCGCCCGCGCCGTCGCCCCGTGACAGCGCCCCACCATGTACGCCACGTACGCGTCCGAGACCTGCGGTCCCGGCAGGTGGCGGGCGAAGAACGCCTCGGCGCCCTCGGCGAAGAACCGGGCCCGGTCGTCGCGGAAGGCCGCGTTGACCGCATCCACCACCTCCGGGGCCAGCCCCTCGGGGTGGTCCGCCGAACGGGCCGGTCCGGGCGCCATCCCCGCGACGAGGGCGAGCCGCGCCACCCGCCCGGTGCCGCGCAGGGTCAGGTGCCGGACCGCCTCGGCCGCGCCGATCGAGTGGCCGACCAGGGTGACGTCCCGCAGGTCCAGGTGGTCGAGCAGGGCGCCCAGGTCCCCGGCGAGGGTGTCGAGGTCGAAGCCGCCCCAGACGTCGTCGGACCTGCCGTGCCCGCGGCGGTCGAAGCCCACGCAGCGGAAGCCCTCGGCCGCCAGCGGCAGCATCTGGTACTCCCACATCTCCGTACCGAAGTACGCGCTGTGGACGAAGACGAGGACGGGCCCGTCCGCCGGCCCGTAGTCCACGAAGTGGAGACGGGTTCCGTCGGTGCTGCTCTCGAAGTACGGCATCGCGGTGGTCCCTTCAGGGAGTGGCTGTGCGCTGTGCCGCCATCCTCGCCCCGCGCCGTCCGCCGGGTCCATTACCCCCGGGGTCATGCCCGGCGCGGGCCGTCGCGTCGAGGACGTCCTCCTCGGTCTCGCCCGAGTCGAGGAAGCGGAAGGTGAAGAACGGCCCGGGGGTGACGTCGTACGTGAGGTGGCCCTCGGTGGTGAAGACGGCGTGCAGGATGTCGTGTTCCGGCGCGGCGGCGAGCAGCCCGGCCCGCTGGTCGGCGGTGAGGGCGTCGAAGGAGCCGCGGACGGTGATCCGGAAGGTGCGGGTGCTCATCCCGGCAGCCCAGGCAGGAGGGGCGGGCCGGCGCACCGTGATTTCCACGCCCCGGTGCCGGCCCGTTCCCGTCCGTGCCGGCCCGGCCCGCTCCGGCCCGGACGGACCGGCGTGGCATTCCGGTTCCGGCCGCGGGGCCGCCGCACGGCCGTGACCTGCGCGGGCCGCCAGGCCGTGCGCCGGAGGCCGCCGCCTGCCCGCGGGGCTACCGGAAAGTCACATCGCGGGCCGCCCCGATCGCGACGTCCCAGCGGCCGGGACGCGAACCTCGTGATTCCGCATCTGCCAGTCCAGCGAGGCGGTCATCCCCGTAGATGCGGGGCTGGAACCCTGTTAGAGTCCGCATGCGCGACTCCGAGACGAGGGTGGCGATATGGCCGATCCGCACCCCTGATCTGCCCCTGAGCGGCGTACATCCGCGAAGCAGGCAGCAGTTGTGATGCCGTGGCACTTCCGCACCGACGACGTCGGCGCCCCCGTCACCCCGGGGCGCATCCGTCGTGGAAACCAGCACGCCCGTGACCTCCGGTTCTCAGCGGCCGGACGCCGTGCCATGCCGCCTTCGTCGCCTATCCAGATGGGGAGAACACACGTGAACACGGGACTTCTGCGACGTCATGTCGCAGGCAGGGCACTGGTCATGGGGGCCGTACTGGCCCTGGCCCTGCCGGGCACCGCGTACGCCAACACCGTGAGCGTCACCGCGAAGACCCCCGGGGCCACCTCCGGACCCGGGACGACCTTCTCCGAGATCTCCACCCACGGGGACTGCAGCAGCGGCCTGATCTCCGGAGGCGGGATCAACCAGGCCATCGGCACCGGCACGACCTCGAACGGCAACCACGTCAACGGCACTTCGCCGAGCCCCGACGGCAGCACCGAGTACACCGGTTCGACCGGGGTCGTCGGCACCGACGTGACCCACTGGCTGGGCATCGGCGGCAGCGGCGGAGCGGTCAACGCCTCGTTCTCCAGCACCCCGTACGCGATGTGCTTCACGAGCAACCTGATCAACCACACCCAGGTCGTCATGAACAAGGTCGCCGGACCCGCCGGCAGCGGGACGGTGGGCCTGGTCGTCGCGACCTGCCCCGCCAACACGCGACTGCTCGGCGGCGGCGCCCGCAGCACCCCGGCCGGCGTCGGCAGCCTGAAGCCGATCGCGAGCTACCCGACCTCCAACGACTCCGGACATGCCTTCGGCCAGAAGGCGGCGGCCGACGGTGAGACCAACCCCGACTCCTGGGCCGCGGTCGGATGGAACGGAGGCGGGGGCGACAGCGGCAACACGACGTACGCGTACGCCCTCTGCAGCGGCAACAACATCGACATCAGCGGCACCACCGTGAAGGTGCGCTTCAGCGAGGTGAGCGGCCCGACCTCGGCGACTGCCGGGCAGACGGCGACGATCGGCTGCGGCCAGAACGACGGCAAGCTGGTCAGCGGGGGCGCCGCCATCAGCGGCGGCAACGTGACGACCACCAACTTCACCGGACCGGGTTCCGTCGGCGACCACCTGAACGGCAGCTACCCCAGCGACTCCGGCGGCACCCCGGTCGGTGACGGGACCACCACCGCCTCGTACTGGACGGCCTCCACCCACACCGGGGGCACCAGTTCGCCCGGCACGACGTCCGACGTCTGGGCCCTCTGCGCCAACGACGGCGTCTGACACACCCTCTGACCGACCGACCGACCGACCGATCGACCGTCCGGCGCCCGGCGCCGGGCGGTCCGCCCGGAGTCCGTCCGGCGCGAAGGCCGGTCACCCCTACCCACCTCGGTCGCCCGCGAGGGGACCGGAGAGGCAGCGTCACTTCCCATGAACCGCCGTGTGACCCCACGTTCCACCGCGCGCACCACCGCGGGTACCCGCACATCGGCAGCGAAGACAGCGGTCGTGCTCGGCGCGACCGGCCTGCTCGCCGCCGTCCTCGTACCCTTCGCCGCCGCCGCGGACCCGGTGGCCGCCGACCCGCCCTGCGGCGCCGGCGGCGTCTTCGCCGCCTCCCCGCCCACCTGTACGTACGCCACCGTCGGGACCGACACGTTCACCGTGCCGGACGGGGTCGGCGCGATCGGCGTCGACCTGTTCGGAGCCGAGGGCGGCAGCGCGGCCGGATTCGTCGAACCGAGCCCTCCGGGCGAGGGATCCCCCGGCGGACTCGGCGGCGAGACCCGCGCCACCCTCGCCGTGAGCCCCGGGCAGAGCATCCAGATCACGCTGGGCGCGGCCGGCAGCTCGGGCACCTCCCGGCACGGCGAGTACGCCCGGCCCGGCGGCACCGGCCACGGAGCCGGCGGCGGCGGCGCGCACGGCGGTGGCGGCTCCGGCGGCGGCGGTTCCGACGTACGGGCCGGCGCCTTCGGCCCGGCCGACCGGATCCTGGTCGCGGGCGGCGGCGGGGGCGCCGGCAACGGCGGCCCGCTGCTGCACGGCGGCAACGGCGGCGGACCCGTGGCGGAAAGCGGCGGCCAGGGCGGCGGCCCCGCGGGCTCCGGCGTCGCGGGCGGCGGCGGCACCCAGAGCGCCCACGGCTCCGGCAGCCCCAACTCCGCGCAGGGCGGCCCGGGCATCGCCGGCGGCGACATCGACCCCAACACCGGCCTGCCCAACCCCGGCAGCGGTGGCCCCGGCGGCAACGGCGGCCAGGGCGGCAACGGCGGCGGCGGAGGCGGCGGCGGCTACTTCGCCGGGGGCGGCGGATCGGGCGGCGGGAGGATCGGCAACCTGTACGGCGCCGGCGGCGGCGGGGGCAGCAGCTTCGCGGCGCCCTCCGCGACCGGTGTCTCCCTCCTCCAGGGGGTGAACCGCGGCAACGGCCGGGCGGTGGTGTCCTTCCGGTACGGGACGACGCTCTCGCTCACCGCGGACACGGCCGCCCCGCTCTTCGGACGTACGGTCACCCTCACCGCGTCCGTGGCCACGGCGAATCCCGCCGCGGGAACCCCGGGCGGCACGGTCACCTTCTCCGACGGGCCGCAGCAGCTGGCGACGGTCCCGCTGACCGGCGGCCGCGCCGAGTTCAAGGCCGCGTCCCTGCGCCCCGGCGCACACCGGATCAGCGCCGCGTACAGCGGTGACCCGGCGTTCGTGCCGAGCGCCACGGCGGAAGCCACCGACGTCACCGTCGGCTTCAGCCGCCCGTGCCTCACGACGGCCCACCGCGGCCCGCTGACCGTGGCCGCCGGGGAGTCGCTCTGCATCGGGGCCGGCGGCAGCCAGAGCGGCCCGCTGACCGTCCGCCCGGGCGGGGCACTGGCCGTGAGCGGGGCCGCGATCACCGGCCCCGTCTCCGCCGACGGCGCGCTCGCCCTCGCCGTCTGCGGATCGCAGCTCACCGGCCCCGTCACCTTCGCCCGGACCAGCGGCTCCGTGCTGATCGGATCGGACGACCCGGCCACCGGCTGCCCGGGCAACACGGTCCGCGGCCCGGTGGGCCTGAACGGCAACACCGGGGGCGTCGAGATCGCGTCCACCACGGTCGTCGGCCCGCTGAGCTGCGACGCCAACACCCCGGCGCCGCGGCAGAGCGGCAATACGGTGGAGGGCCCGGTCTCCGGTCAGTGCCGCCGGCCGTGAGGCGCAGCCCGTGAACAGCGGACCCTGAGCCGCGGACCGTGAACAGCGGACCGTGACCCGCGGACCGTGCGGCAGGGCCGTCCCCGACCGGGGGCGGCCCTGCGGGCTCAGATGTCGATGTGCCCCATCAGGCCGCGCTGGTAGTCCACCTGGGCCTGGCGGATCTCGGCGGCGGTGTTCATGACGAACGGGCCGCTGCGGGCCACGGGTTCGCCGATCGGCTCGCCGGCCAGCACCAGCACCTCGGCCGCGTCGCCGGGAGCCTCGACCGTGAACCGCTCCGCGTCCCGGCCGAGGATCGCGAGGTGGCCGTCGGGAAGCGGGGCGTCGGGCGTGGCGGCGGTCCCGGACAACACGTACAGCATGGCATTGTGTCCGGCCGGGACCGTGAACTCGGCGCGGCCGCCCGCCGCGAGGCGGGCGTGGACGACCAGCACCGGGGTGTGGGTCTCGAAGGGGCCGCGCACGCCGTGCGTGCTGCCCGTGATCACGGTGAGCTCGGCGCCGCCGTCCTCGGTGACGATCCTGGGGATGTCGCCCGGGGCGGAGCCGTACTGGACGCGCGGCGGCGTCGCCTTGAGCCGGGCCGGCAGGTTGACCCAGATCTGGAGCAGGTGCTGCGGGCCGCCGTCGGCGAGCAGTTCGGGGGTGGGGCGGGCGAGGTGGACGAGCCCCGACCCGGCGGTGAGCCACTGAACCTCGCCGGGGTTCATGACGCGCTTGTGCCCCTCGGAGTCGATGTCCTCCATCGCGCCCTCGATGACGTACTGGATGGTCTCGAACCCGCGGTGCGGGTGCGGCGGCGCACCCTTGGCCTCGCCCGGACCCAGGACGTGCGGGCCGACCTGGTCGACCATCAGGAACGGGTCGACCAGCGGCAGTTCCGGCTGCGGGAACGGACGGCGGACGGGGAAGCCCTCGCCCTCGAACGTGTGGAAGGGGCGGACGACGCGGGTGGTGGAGCGCACGGCGGCGGTGGTGATGTCCATGCACCGAATGAACGGCACGGCGAATTCCACTGTCAACGCGCGCCCGCTGGGATGTCAGGTCGCGGGGCGGGCGCTCCGGCCACCGTGCCACCCGCCCCCGGCACGTCAGCGCCTGCGGGCCCGTGCGCGGCGCAGCAGGACACCGGCGGCGGCGCCGGCCAGCGCGATCACGGCCACACCCGCCGTGGTCCACCACATGGTGGTGTCGTCGCCCTCATCGGCCGGAGCCGCGGAGGCGCTGCCGGCGGCCGACGGCGACGCGGCGGACACCGGTGCGCCCGAGGCGGCGGACGGGCTGCCGGGCGCGGCCGCGTCCGACGCGGCGGACGGGCCGCCCGGTGCGGCCGCGCTCGGGGTCGCGGCCGACGGCGCCGGGTCGACGACCGGAACGGCGATCTCCTTCTCGCCGTGCCCGAGGGAGGGGAACCCCACGTCGACGGTGACCTTCCAGGTGCCGGGCGGCAGCACTTCGGCGGTGCTCCAGCCGGTGCGGGTGCCGGCGTCGCGGACCAGCCGCCAGGGCCCCATCGTGCGGGACCCGTCGGGGCTGGCCGAGTTCACCGTGGCGGCGACCGCCTCCTCGATGGCGTCCCCGTCGTTCTCCCAGGTGATCTCGGTGGTGACGTGGCCTTCGCGCTGCCCGGTGACCACGACCTTGACGGTGTCGCCGTGGGCGTGGGCGGCCGTGGGCAGCGCCACGGCCTGGGCGAGGAACAGGAACAGGATGCCGAGTCCGGTGCGGACGGGGAGGGCGTGGCGTCGTGTACGCATCGTGGGGTGCTCCTGGTGCGGTGGGATGCGATGTGCTGTGGTGCGGGAGATGAGGGGGGCGGGGTGGGGGGGAGCGGGGGGGGGGCTGCTACACG
>NZ_JBHYVA010000073.1:0-19820 GCF_042750055.1 Streptomyces sp. NPDC059456 | reverse complement strand
CTCGATCAGCTTCCGCCCCTGCGCCAGGTCCCGCGGCCGGCCCACCGCCAGGAGCGCGACCAGCGCCCCGGCCCGCAGCCAGCACACCGACCACGCCGCCTCGGCGGGGTCGCCGCGCCACATCAGCTCGTCCGCCCCGGCGTGGTGCCCCGCGTACTGGACGAAGCGCCCGAACTGCTCCGACCAGAAGTACGGCACCGGGTCGTAGACCTGGGCCGGCGCCCCCATCAGGATGTTCGCCGCGACCACCCGGGGCCCCTGGAGGGCGTTGTCCCAGTGGTGGACCAGCAGCCGCGTCCCGTAGCGCGCCGACGGGAAGGACGCGCAGTCGCCGACCGCGTACACGCCGGGCAGGGAGGTCCGCAGGTACGCGTCCGCCGTGACCGCGCCCTCCGGCCCGAGCTCGATCCCCGAGCCCGCCAGCCACCGCGTCGCGGGCCGGGCCCCGATGCCCACGACCACCGCACCGGCCGGCAGCTCGCGCCCGTCGGCGAGCAGGACCCGTCCGGAGTCCACCGAGGCCACCTTGGCGCCGGTCAGCAGGGCGGCTCCCGCCTCCTCGTACCAGCGGGTCATGGGGGCCGCGACCTCCGCCGGGAGCGCCCCGGCCAGGACCCGGTCCGCCGCCTCGACCACGGTCACCGCGCAGCCGGCCTCACGGGCCGCGGTGGCGAACTCGGCGCCGATCCAGCCGGCCCCGACGACCACCGTCGCCGGCGCCGCGGCCAGCACCGGGCGAAGCCGGGCCGCGTCGTCCAGGGTGCGCAGCAGGTGCACGCCCTGGACGCCCTCGGACCCGGGCAGGGTCAGCGGTTCGGCGCCGGTCGCCAGCACGAGCACGTCGTACGGGACCGGTCCCGCCTCGGTGTCCAGCTCGCGGTCGGCGGCCCGCAGCCCGGTGACCTCCACACCGAGCCGGAGCTCGACGCCGAGCCCCTCGAAGTCCACGTCGAAGGCGGAGTCCTCGGCCTTGCCGAGCAGCACCGCCTTGGACAGCGGGGGCCGGTCGTACGGCTGGTGGGGCTCGGCGCCCAGCAGGGTCACGGGGCCCCTGAAGCCCTGCTCCCGGAGGGCGACCGCGGTCTGCACCCCGGCCATTCCGGCGCCGACGATGACGACGCCGCTCTGAGTCTGTTCCGTCTGCTCGCTCACACCGCCCAGCCTAGCGATCTGACAGGCAGTCAGGGGCGGTGGCCCGGGGAGGCAGCCTTACCCGGCCCCCGCGGCGGGGTTAGGCTGGCCGTCGTACCTATCGCGGGAGTCCGGGCGCACCGGGCTGAGAGGGAGGCTGAGCGGCCTCCGACCGTACGAACCTGATCCGGGTCATGCCGGCGAAGGGAGGGGCTGGACGCCCATGCACTCATCTCGGAAGGGATCCGGCCGGGGATCCGACGTCCTCGTCATCGGGGGCGGGATCATCGGCCTGGTCACCGCCTGGCGGGCGGCCCGGCACGGGCTGCGGACCGTGCTCGCCGACCCGGCACCCGGCGGCGGCGCCGCGCAGGTCGCGGCCGGCATGCTCGCCGCCGTCACCGAACTGCACTACGGCGAGGAGACCCTGCTGGGCCTCAACCTCGCCTCCGCCGCCCGCTACCCGGAGTTCGCCGCCGAGCTGACCGAGGCCAGCGGCGGGATGGACCTCGGCTACCGCGCCTGCGGCACGCTCGCCGTCGCCCTCGACGCCGACGACCGGCTCCACCTGCGGGAACTGCACGCCCTCCAGCGCCGCTGCGGTCTGGAGTCCGAGTGGCTCACCGGCCGCGAGTGCCGCCGCCTGGAGCCGATGCTGGCCCCGGGCGTCCGCGGCGGGCTGCGCGTGGACGGCGACCACCAGGTCGATCCGCGCCGGCTGGCGGCGGCGCTGCTGGCCGCCTGCGAGGGCGCCGGGGTGGAGATCCGCCGGGCGGGCGCCGAGCGGCTGCTGACCGCAGCCGACCGGGCCGTCGGCGCACTGCTCGACGACGGTACGGAGCTGCGCGCGGACCAGGTGGTCCTGGCCGCGGGCTCGCTCAGCGGCCGGCTGGCCGGCGTACCGCCGCAGGTGCTGCCTCCCGTACGGCCCGTGAAGGGCCAGGTGCTGCGGCTCGCGGTGCCGGCGGCGTACGCGCCGTTCCTGTCCCGGACGGTGCGGGCGGTGGTCCGGGGCAGCCACGTGTACCTGGTGCCGCGCGAGAACGGCGAGCTCGTCGTCGGGGCCACCAGCGAGGAACTCGGCTGGGACACCACGGTCACCGCCGGCGGGGTGTACGAACTCCTGCGCGACGCGCACGAATTGGTGCCCGGCATCACCGAACTGCCGCTGACCGAGACCCGGGCCGGGCTGCGGCCCGGCTCCCCGGACAACGCCCCGCTGCTCGGCCCGACCGACCTGCCCGGCCTGCACCTGGCCACCGGCCACTACCGCAACGGGGTGCTGCTGACCCCGCTCACCGGCGACGTGATGGCGCAGCTGCTGACCACCGGCACGCTGCCGGAGATCGCCCGCCCGTTCACCCCGCGCCGCTTCAGCGCCGCACGTCAGGAGTCGTACGCATGACCATCTCCGTCAACGGCGAGCCGCGCGAGATCGCGGCCGGCACCACCCTCGACGCGGTGGTCGCCACCCTGACCGCGGCGCCGTCCGGCGTCGCGGCCGCACTGAACGAGACCGTCGTCCCCCGCGGCCAGTGGCCCCTCACGCCGGTGGGCGAGGGCGACCGGGTCGAGGTCCTCACCGCGGTGCAGGGAGGCTGAGCACGATGGCGGACGACGCTTTCGAACTGGGCGGACGGACCTTCTCATCCCGCCTGCTCATGGGGACCGGCGGGGCGCCGAGCCTGGACGTCCTGGAACGGGCGCTGATCGCGTCCGGCACCGAGCTCACCACGGTGGCGATGCGCAGGCTGGACCCGACCGTCCAGGGATCCGTCCTGTCGGTGCTGGGCCGGCTCGGCATCGCGGTCCTGCCGAACACCGCGGGCTGCTTCACGGCGGGCGAGGCGGTGCTGACGGCGCGGCTCGCGCGGGAGGCCCTGGGCACGGACTGGATCAAGCTGGAGGTCGTCGCCGACGAGCGGACCCTGCTGCCGGACGGGGTGGAGCTGCTGGACGCGGCGGAGACCCTGGTCGACGAGGGCTTCACCGTGCTGCCCTACACGAACGACGACCCGGTGCTGGCGCGCAGGCTGGAGGACGCGGGCTGCGCGGCGATCATGCCGCTGGGGTCGCCGATCGGCTCGGGCCTGGGCATCCGCAACCCGCACAACTTCGAGCTGATCTGCGAGCGGGCCGGGGTCCCGGTGATCCTGGACGCCGGAGCCGGAACGGCCTCGGACGCGGCCCTGGCCATGGAGCTCGGCTGCGCGGCGGTGATGCTGGCCTCGGCGGTGACCCGGGCGCAGGCGCCGGTGCTGATGGCGACGGCGATGCGGGACGCCGTGTCGGCGGGGCGGCTGGCGTTCCGCGCGGGCCGCATCCCGCAGCGCCGCTTCGCGCGGGCCTCGTCCCCGACAGAGGGCCGGGCCGCCCTCGACCCGGAACGCCCGGCGTTCTGACCCGGTCCCCGGGACCGGCCCCCGGGCCGCCTCCCGGGCCGACTCCCGACCCGACCCCCGGGCTGACTCCCGAACCGGTCCCCGGGCCGGTCCCGGTGCCGACTCCCGACCCGACCCCCGGGCCGACTCCCGACCCGGTCCCCGGGCCGGTCCCAGGGCGCCCGGCGGCCCGGAAAGTCCGGCCCGTCCGGCGTCCGGGGCGCGGGGGCCCGGAGGCGGGGCGCCCGCGGTGGCGGGGCCCGCGGACGTCACAGCTGCGCTGCAAGAACGACCGCCCTGGCCGGGAGGCCGGGGCCCGCTCGTAGAATCGCCGCGTGGATACGACCCTGGATGACCCCCTCGTCGGGCAGACACTCGACGGCCGCTACCGCATCGACGCGCGCATCGCGGCCGGCGGCATGGCCACGGTCTACCGGGCCGTCGACACCCGCCTCGACCGTGTGCTCGCGCTGAAGGTGATGCACCCGGCGCTCGCCGCCGACGCCGGTTTCGTCGACCGGTTCATCCGCGAGGCCAAGTCCGTCGCCCGTCTCGCGCACCCCAACGTCGTCGCCGTCTTCGACCAGGGCACCGACGGGCCGTACACCTACCTCGCCATGGAGTACGTGTCCGGCTGCACGCTGCGCGACGTCCTGCGCGAGCGCGGCGCGCTCCAGCCCCGCGCGGCGCTCGACATCCTCGAACCCGTCCTGGCCGCGCTCGGCGCCGCGCACCGCGCCGGGTTCGTCCACCGCGACATGAAGCCCGAGAACGTCCTGATCGGCGACGACGGCCGGGTCAAGGTGGCGGACTTCGGGCTGGTCCGGTCCGTGGACTCGGTCACCAGCACCACCGGCTCCGTCCTCGGCACGGTCTCCTACCTGGCCCCCGAGCAGATCGAGACCGGTGGCGGCGACACCCGCGTGGACGTCTACGCCTGCGGCGTCGTGCTGTACGAGATGCTCACCGGCTCCAAGCCGCACGCCGGCGGCACCCCCGCCCAGGTGCTCTACCAGCACCTGCACGAGGACGTGCCGCCCCCCTCGGCCGCCGTCCCGGGGCTGCCCGCCGGCCTGGACGAGCTCGTCGCGTACGCCGCCGCCCGCGATCCGCAGCTGCGCCCCGCCGACGCGGCCGCCCTGCTCGGGCTGACCCTCGACGTGCGCGCGCGGCTCGGCGACGCCGAGCTGGACGCCGTACCGCCGCAGGCCCGGGCCGAGGCGCGCAGCGCCGCCGAGGACCGCACGAGCGTGATCCCGCGGCCCGCCCCGGCGCAGCCCGTGAACCTGACGTCGCGGCTGGAGCTCCCCGAGGGCCCCGAGGCCCGGCCGGCCGAGGCGCCGCCGGCCCGGCGCCGACCGCGGCGCGGCATGCTGCTGGTCATCGCCGGGATACTGCTCGCCCTCGGCCTGGGCACGGGGGTCTGGTACATCAACGCCGGCCAGTTCACCAAGGTCCCCAACCTGCTGGGCAAGAGCGAGGCCCAGGCCAGGTCGGAGCTGTCCGCGGCGGGGCTCGGCGTGAAGCGGATCGACCGGAAGTTCAGCGACGCCTTCGACCGCGGGACGGTGATGAACTCCGACCCCGAGAGCGGCAAGCGCATCCGCGGCAACGGCGCGGTGGTGCTCACGATCTCGCGCGGCCCCGAGGTGGCCGTCGTACCGGACCTCAAGGGCAGGACGCTGGACGACGCGAAGGCCGAGCTGGCCAAGAGCAACCTGGCGCCCGGCCTGGTCACCCAGGCCTTCAGCCAGGACGTCCCGCAGGGATCGGTGATCAGCACCGATCCGCCGGGCGGGCAGAAGCGTTCGCCCGACACGGCGGTCGCGATCCTGGTCAGCAAGGGCCGGCCGGTGCCGGTGCCCAACGTGGCGGGGCGGCCCCTCGACCAGGCGCGGGCCACCCTCCAGGACGCCGGCCTCAAGGTCGAGACGGCCGCCGACCAGGTCAATTCGCCGTTCCCGGCCGGTACGGTCGCCAACCAGTCGGTCGGCGCGGGCGCCCAGGCCTCGACGGGTGACACGGTGACGCTCACCGTGTCCAAGGGCCCGCGGCAGGTCCCGGTGCCGAACGTGACCGGCCAGGAGGCGGAGGTCGCCCGCCGGACGCTGGAGGCGGCCGGTTTCAAGGTGAAGGTGGAGCGCCCGCTGATCTCCTTCAGCACCACGGTGGACGCCCAGTCGGTGCCGGGCGGCCAGAGCGCCCCCGAGGGCAGCACGATCGTCCTGCGGACCAAGGGGCTGTAGCGGCGGATGGACCAGGGCATGCGCAATCCCGTGGGCGGGCACGTCCCCGTCGCCGGCGGGCTCGCTTCGGTGGGGCTGACGTACGCGCGGGAGATGGGCGCGGAGGCCGTGCAGGTCTTCGTGGCCAATCCGCGCGGCTGGGCGACGCCGGTGGGCAACCCCGCCCAGGACGAGCTGTTCCGGGCGGGGTGCGAGGCGGCGTCGATCCCGGCGTACGTGCACGCCCCGTACCTGATCAACTTCGGCTCGCACACCGAGGCGACGGTCGAGAAGTCCGTGGAATCGCTGCGGCACTCGCTGCGCCGTGCCCGGGAGATCGGAGCCCTGGGGGTGGTGGTGCACACCGGCTCGGCCACCGGAGGGCGCCCGCGCGAGGCGGCGTACGCGCAGGTCAGGGAGCACATGCTGCCGCTGCTGGACGAGCTGGTGCACGACGACGACCCGTTCCTGCTGCTGGAGTCCACGGCCGGGCAGGGCTCTTCGCTGTGCTCGCGGACGTGGGAGTTCGGGCCGTACTTCGAGTCGCTCGACCACCATCCGAAGCTCGGGATCTGCCTGGACACCTGCCACGTCTTCGCGGCGGGGCACGATCTCGCGGAGCCGGGCGGGGCCAAGCAGACGCTGGACCTGCTGGTGGACACGGTGGGCGAGGGGCGGCTGAAGCTGATCCACGCCAACGACTCGAAGGAGGGCGTGGGCGCCCACAAGGACCGCCACGCCAACATCGGGCAGGGGCACATCGGCCGGGACGCCTTCGCCGAGCTGTTCACGCACCCCGCGATGGAGGGCGTCCCGCTGATCATCGAGACGCCGGGCGGCAAGGAAGGCCATGCGGCGGACGTGGCGCTGCTGAAGGAGCTGCGCGGGTTCCACTGATCCATTGAGGAATACCCCTGGGGGGTATACGGTTCTGCTCGGTGCAGGACCGTTGCCAGGCGTTCCCAGGAGGTTGTCATGAACCACGAACACCACGCACACGCGCAGCACGCAGCCGCACAGCCCGCACAGCACGCACACGAAGAGCACGCGGACGCAGGGCACGTGCACGCAGAGCACGCGCACCACCGACACCACGGCGGCAGACACGGCCACGACGCCGGCGCGGCGAGCTGGGCCATGGCCTCGAAGGCCACCCTCCACTGCCTCACCGGATGCGCCGTCGGCGAGGTGCTCGGCATGGTCGTCGGCACGGCCTTCGGCTGGGGGAACGTCGCGACGATGGCCCTGGCGATCGTCCTCGCGTTCTTCTTCGGCTACGCGCTCACCCTGCGCGGGATCCTCGCTGCGGGCGTGGACCTGCGTTCGGCCGTCCGGGTGGCGTTGGCGGCGGACACTCTTTCGATCTCCGTCATGGAGCTGATCGACAACGGCGTGATCGCCGTATGGCCGGGAGCGATGGACGCGCACCTTTCGGAGGCGCTGTTCTGGATCGCCCTGGCGATCTCGCTCGCGCTCGCCTTCGTCGTCACGACCCCGGTCAACAAGTGGATGATCGGCCGCGGCAAGGGGCACGCGGTCGTGCACCGTTACCACCACTGACGGGCGGCCTCCCGGAGGGTCCCGGCTACAGCTCGGGGCCGTCCCCCGGCTCCTCCTGGTACGAGTAGCGCTGCTCCCGCCAGGGGTCGCCGATGTTGTGGTAGCCGCGCTCCTCCCAGAAGCCGCGGCGGTCGGCGGTCATGTACTCGATGCCGCGGACCCACTTGGGGCCCTTCCAGGCGTACAGGTGCGGAACCACGAGCCGCACCGGGAAACCGTGCTCCGCGGTGAGGAGTTCACCGCCCTCGTGGGTGGCGAAGACGGTCCGCTCCGAGGCGAAGTCGGCCAGCCGCAGGTTGGAGCTGAAGCCGTACTCGGCCCACACCATCACATGCGTGACCTGCGAGGACGGCGGTGCCAGGGCGAGGATGTCGCGCGCGAGGACCCCGCCCCATTCGGCGCCCGGCATGCTGAACTTCGTCACGCAGTGCAGGTCCGCCACGACCGATTCGAACGGCAGGGCCGTGAACTCCTCGTGGTTCCAGCAGTGCTTCTCACCGTCGGCGGTGGCCCCGAAGACGCGGAACTCCCAGCGGTCCGGCTTGAACCTGGGGACCGGGCCGTAGTGGGTGACCGGCCAGCCGCGCTGCAACCGCTGCCCCGGTGGAAGCTCCGGCTGCTCTGCTCCCGGAGACTCCAGGCTTTCCGGCTGACCCATGACTCCATGGTGACAGACGCGGCAGGGTGGTCACGACCGGGTACGCCCTATACGGGCAAGTCACGCCAACTCACACTAAGGAGGCACTTACTGGACGACCCCCTGCGGCGGTGCAAGGATGCGCGCACTCCCCCAGCCACGGCTGGGGCGATATCCCAGCCCCGTCACACAGCTGACATTGCCTGGAAGGAGCCTCTGCGATGCAGGGCGACCCCGAGGTCCTCGAGTTTCTGAACGAGCAGTTGACCGGCGAGCTCACGGCGATCAACCAGTACTGGCTCCATTACCGGATCCAGGACAACAAGGGTTGGACCAAGCTCGCGAACTACACCCGTTCCGAGTCCATCGACGAGATGAAGCACGCGGACAAGCTCACCGAGCGCATCCTCATGCTGGACGGGCTGCCGAACTACCAGCGGCTCTTCCACGTCCGGGTGGGCCAGACCCTGACGGAGATGTTCCAGGCCGACCGGCAGGTCGAGGTCGAGGCCATCGACCGCCTCAAGCGCGGGATCGAGGTGATGCGCGGCAAGGGCGACGTGACCTCGGCGCGGATCTTCGAGGACATCCTGGGGGACGAGGAGCACCACATCGACTACCTCGACACCCAGCTGGAGCTGATCGAGAGCATCGGCGAGCCGCTCTACATCGCGCAGCTGCTGGAACAGCCGGAGAGCTGAGCCCCGCGAGAGCCGAGCCCCGCGCGCGAGCCCTACGCGGCTTCCGCGAGCTCCGGGTCGGCGGCGAGCACGGCGGCCGCGTTGCCCTTCTCCAGGAGCTCACGGCGCGGGCACGCCCCGCGGCCCAGGATGCCCTGGATGGTGCGCACGCAGGATCCGCAGTCGGTGCCGGCCTTGGTGACCGAGGCGATCTGGCGGGGGGTGCAGGCGCCGGCGGCCGCGTGCTCCTTGACCTGCTTGTCGGTGATCCCGAAGCAAGAGCAGACGTACACGCGGTTCACCTCCCTGGAAGGAATGGTTTCTGCAGCCATCCCCGATTCGGTGAGGCTTACCTAACCGTACCCAAAGTGAGGCTTGCCCAAAAGACCCGGGAACGACGATGGGGCACGGATCACATCGATCCGTGCCCCGTCGTCGTACGAAGCCACTTACTGATCGCGGTACATCTCCGCGACGAGGAAGGCCAGGTCCAGGGACTGGCTGCGGTTGAGCCGCGGGTCGCAAGCCGTCTCGTAGCGCTGGTGCAGGTCGTCGACGAAGATCTCGTCGCCGCCGCCCACGCACTCGGTGACGTCGTCACCGGTGAGCTCGACGTGGATGCCGCCCGGGTGGGTGCCCAGCGCCTTGTGGACCTCGAAGAAGCCCTTGACCTCGTCGAGCACGTCGTCGAAACGGCGCGTCTTGTGGCCGGAGGCCGCCTCGAAGGTGTTGCCGTGCATCGGGTCGGTGACCCAGGCGACCGTCGCGCCCGAGGCCGTGACCTTCTCGACCAGCTCGGGGAGCTTGTCGCGGACCTTGTCGGCGCCCATGCGGACGACGAAGGTCAGCCGGCCCGGCTCGCGCTCGGGGTCCAGGCGGTCGATGTACGTCAGCGCCTCGTCCACCGTGGTGGTCGGGCCGAGCTTGATCCCGATCGGGTTGGCGATCTGCGAGCAGAACTCGATGTGCGCGTGGTCCAGCTGGCGGGTGCGCTCACCGATCCACACCATGTGGCCGGAGGTGTCGTACAGCTTCCCGGTGCGGGAGTCCGTACGGGTGAGGGCGCCCTCGTAGGCCAGCAGCAGCGCCTCGTGGGAGGAGTAGAACTCCACCGCCTTGAACTCGGCCGGGTCGGTGCCGCAGGCCTTCATGAAGTTCAGCGCGTTGTCGATCTCCCGCGCGAGCTGCTCGTAGCGCTGCCCGGACGGGGAGGACTTCACGAAGTCCTGGTTCCAGGCGTGCACCTGGCGCAGGTCGGCGTAGCCACCGGTGGTGAAGGCGCGCACCAGGTTCAGCGTCGACGCGGACGCGTGGTACATGCGCTTGAGCCGCTCGGGGTCCGGGACGCGGGCCTCTTCGGTGAAGGCGAAGCCGTTGACGGAGTCGCCGCGGTAGGTCGGCAGGGTGACGCCGTCGCGGGTCTCGGTGTCCTTGGAGCGCGGCTTGGAGTACTGGCCCGCGATGCGGCCGACCTTGACGACGGGCACGGAGGCCGCGTACGTCAGGACGGCGCTCATCTGGAGCAGCGTCTTCAGCTTGGCGCGGATGTGGTCGGCGGACACGGCGTCGAAGGCCTCGGCGCAGTCGCCGCCCTGCAGCAGGAACGCCTCGCCCTTGGCGACGGCTCCCAGACGGGCGCGCAGCTGGTCGCACTCGCCCGCGAAAACGAGCGGAGGATACGACTCGAGGTCCGCGACGACAGCGCGCAGTGCCTCGGCATCGGGGTACGAAGGCTGCTGCGCCGCGGGAAGGTCTCGCCAGGTCGCCTTGGCGGCGGGGGCTTGGGTTTCAGCGTTCACGGTCACCTCGTACACATTACGGCGTCTTGCGCCACGTCCAGCCCGGTGCCCACTCCGTGAGACGGGTGTCTCTGCGGGGCGCGCGGGGCGCGTGGGGGCTGCGGGTGCGGCGCCGGGTGGGCTATGGTCGGCGGCATGTACGCGCACTCGAACCAGAACTGGTGGTGGCCCGCTTCCGGCGGCCCACTTCTCGCGCGTACCCACTGACACGCACGACGCGAAGGCCGCCCGAGGGGCGGCCTTCGGTGTTTTCCGGGCCCGGCCGTCCCTCTTCACCCCGCACCCCGCCGACGGAGAAGGACGCCCGCCCCATGGAACCCAGCCGCCTGCTCGACCTGCTCGACGACTCCTGCCCGCCGTTCG
The DNA here is from genome assembly GCF_042750055.1 of Streptomyces sp. NPDC059456. NCBI lineage: Bacteria > Bacillati > Actinomycetota > Actinomycetes > Kitasatosporales > Streptomycetaceae > Streptomyces > Streptomyces sp. NPDC059456. Next base: position 9,044 of record NZ_JBHYVA010000073.1, on the reverse strand, counting down.
CCCTGCTGCGCCGCAGGACCCCCGGCCGCGACCACGACACCGTCGAGGTGCTGACCGGCCCGGTCCACGAGGCCGGGCTCCTCGCCGAGCTGCCCGTACAGGAGCTGCCCACCCTCGCCCTCGTCCCGTTCCGGCAGATCCGCGAGCGCGGGTTCGACGTACGCGACGACGGCACGCCGCTGACCGTCCTCGCCGCCGAGGAGGCGTACGAGGTCCCCCTCGCGGAGGCGCTGGCCGTGCTGCCGGACCATGCGGTGCGGGTCGGGGGCGGCGCCTTCGACGTGCCCGACGAGGAGTACGCGGCCACCGTCGAGCGGGTCGTCCGGGACGAGATCGGCCGCGGCGAGGGCGCGAACTTCGTCATCCGGCGCACGTACGAGGGACGCATCGACGGCTTCGGGCGGGCCGACGCCCTCGCACTGTTCCGGCGGCTGCTGCTGGGCGAGCGCGGCGCGTACTGGACGTACGTCGTCCACACCGGGGAGCGCACGCTGGTCGGCGCCAGCCCCGAGGTCCACGTGCGGATGTCCGGCGGCACGGTCGTGATGAACCCGATCAGCGGGACGTACCGCCATCCCGCCGGGGGCCCGACGGCCGAGTCCCTCCTCGCCTTCCTCGGCGACCGCAAGGAGACCGAGGAGCTGTCGATGGTGGTCGACGAGGAACTGAAGATGATGTGCACCGTCGGCGACCGGGGCGGGGTCGTCGTCGGGCCGCGGCTGAAGGAGATGGCGCACCTCGCGCACACCGAGTACGAGCTGCGCGGGCGGTCCTCCCTGGACGTGCGGGACGTGCTGCGCGAGACGATGTTCGCGGCGACGGTGACCGGCTCCCCCGTGCAGAACGCCTGCCGGGTGATCGAGCGGTACGAGGCCGGCGGGCGCGGCTACTACGCGGGGGCGCTGGCGCTGCTGGGCCTCGACGAGTCCGGGGTGCAGACCCTGGACTCCCCGATCCTGATCCGGACCGCGGACATCGCGTCGGACGGCGCGCTGCGGGTGCCGGTGGGCGCCACGCTGGTCCGCCACTCCGACCCGGCGGGCGAGGTCGCGGAGACCCACGCCAAGGCGGCCGGGGTGCTGGCGGCGCTCGGGGTCCGCCCCGCGGCCCCGCGGCCGGACTCCGCCGCGCCGGGCCTGGCCGACGACCCCCGGGTCCGGGCGGCCCTCGCGGCGCGCCGCCAGGACCTGGCCCCGTTCTGGCTCCGGATGCAGGAGCGGCCGGCCGCGCCGGCCGGGCACGCCCTGGTGGTGGACGGCGAGGACACGTTCACGGCCATGCTGGCCCACGTGCTGAGGGTGTCGGGGCTGGAGGTGACCGTACGCCGCTACGACGACCCCGGGCTGCGGGAGGCGGCCCTGTCGTGGGCCGGCCCGGTCGTCCTGGGCCCGGGACCGGGCAACCCGGCGGACGCCGCCGACCCGAAGATGCGGATGCTGCGCGGGCTGACGGCGGAACTCCTGGCCGGGCACCGGTCCGGGATCCTGGGCGTCTGCCTCGGGCACGAGCTGCTGGCGGCCGAGCTGGGCCTGCCGCTGATCCGCAAGGCGGAGCCCGCACAGGGAGCGCAGACGCGGATCGGCCTCTTCGGCGAGGAGGAGGTGGTGGGCTTCTACAACACGTACACGGCGCACTGCCCCGACGAGCTCGCCGGCCGGCTGGCCCGGGCGGGCGTGGAGGTCTCCCGGGACCCGGTGACGGCCGAGGTCCACGCCCTGCGCTCGGCCTCCGGCGGTTTCGCGGGGGTCCAGTTCCACCCGGAGTCGGTCCTCACCCTCCGCGGCGCGGACCTGCTCCACGACCTCCTGACGCGCATCCGCACCGCGGCCCCGGCCTGACCGGCGGGCCGACGGCGCCGCCGTCGCCGCAGGCGGCCCGGCCCGCGGCGGGCCCTAGTCGGTACGGCCCGCCGCCGGGCCGCAAGCGGCCCGGGCGGGGTCGGCGGCCCCGGTGGCCCCGGTGGCGGCCTTGGTCTCGCGGCGGGCCCGGACGTCCCGGACGCCCTTCCAGACGATGACCGGCGCGAGCAGCAGCAGGGCGCCGAGGGCGAAGCCGTCGTACGCGCCGGGCGTAGCGAGGGACACGGCCAGCAGCACGCCGAGGCCGTGGTCGGCCGTGTCCAGCCACGGCCCGGTCCGCCGGCCCGGACGGGCCCGCAGCGCCCGGCGCAGCGCGCGGACGGCGAGGAGGAACTGCAGGAGGGCGAGGGCGAGCAGCGCCCAGCGGGCCGCCACGGGTATGTTCACGCGGCTGAATCTAGCCGCCGGACCCGCGCGGCACGGATGAAGCGGAGCCGAACTCCGGACGAACTCGCGTCACACGGGGCAATGGGTGTTCTCGGAGCTCGTCGAAGCCGGTGGACCGCTGGGCGATCACCCCGAACGCCAGGATTTCCACGTTCTCTCCCGTGCTGCACGAAGATGCGGTCCACGGGCCGTCCGTCACCCTGCGGCCGGTACGGCCCATGGTCCGCTCACCCGCTCCGGGTCAGCCGAAGAACACCCCGACCTCCTGGTACAGCGCCGGGTCGACGGTCTTGAGCTTCGCCGTCGCGTCGGCGATCGGCACCCGCACGATGTCCGTCCCCTTCAGCGCGACCATCTTCCCGAAGTCACCGTCGCGGACGGCGTCGATCGCGTGCAGGCCGAACCGCGTCGCCAGCCACCGGTCGAAGGCGCTCGGCGTACCGCCGCGCTGGATGTGCCCGAGCACCGTGGTCCGGGCCTCCTTGCCGGTCCGCGCCTCGATCTCCTTGGCCAGCCACTCCCCCACGCCCGACAGCCGGACGTGCCCGAACGAGTCGGTGGTGGCGTCCTTCAGCACCATCTCCCCGTCCTTGGGCATGGCGCCCTCCGCGATCACCACGATCGGCGCGTAGCTCGCCTTGAACCGGGAGGTCACCCACGCGCACACCTGGTCCAGGTCGAAGCGCTGCTCCGGGATGAGGATGACGTTGGCGCCGCCGGCCAGCCCCGAGTGCAGGGCGATCCAGCCGGCGTGCCGGCCCATCACCTCGACGACGAGCACCCGCATGTGCGACTCGGCCGTGGTGTGCAGCCGGTCGATGGCCTCCGTGGCGATGCCCACCGCCGTGTCGAAGCCGAAGGTGTAGTCGGTGGCCGACAGGTCGTTGTCGATGGTCTTCGGGACGCCGACGCAGGGGATCCCGTACTCCCCGTACAGCCTGGCGGCCACGCCCAGGGTGTCCTCGCCGCCGATCGCGACGAGGGCGTCGACCTCGTGCTTGGCGAGGTTCTCCTTGATCTGCCGGACCCCGTTCTCCTGCTTGAACGGATTGGTCCGGGAGGAGCCGAGGATGGTGCCGCCGCGCGGCAGGATGCCGCGGACGGCGGAGATGCCGAGCGGGACCGTGTCCCCCTCGACGGCGCCGCGCCAGCCGTCCTTGAACCCGATGAACCCGCACCCGTACTCCTGGACGCCCTTGCGGACGACGGCCCGGATGACAGCGTTGAGCCCGGGGCAGTCCCCGCCACCCGTCAGCACTCCGACCTTCATGGAATCTCCCTTCGCCATGACGGTCACGCTAATGGTGACTCAGGTCACAGCAAGGGTCCTGGAGGGGGCAATTCCGGTGACTTCACGGGGTGTTGCGTACGCATGTTCACTCGTACGGGGACACGGGAACGACCGGCACCACCCGCTAGGCGTCGTCGAGGCCTCGTTCGATCGCGTAGCGGACCAGCTCGACCCGGTTGTGCAGTTGGAGCTTGCCCAGGGTGTTCTGCACGTGGTTCTGCACCGTGCGGTGCGAGATGACGAGGCGCTCCGCGATCTGCTTGTACGAGAGTCCCTTGGCCACCAGCCGCAGCACCTCGGTCTCCCGGTCGGTCAGTTGGGGGGCCTTCGGCCGGTCGGAGGTGGCGGGTGCCGGGTCGGTGGCCAGGCGCCGGTATTCGCCGAGCACCAGTCCGGCCAGGCCCGGGGTGAACACCGGGTCGCCGGCCGCGGTGCGGCGGACCGCGTCGATCAGCTCCTGGGCGCCCGCGGACTTCAGCAGGTAGCCGGTCGCACCGGACTTCACCGCCTCCAGGACGTCGGCGTGCTCACCGCTGGCGGACAGGACCAGGACGCGCAGCGCGGGGTTGGCGCCGACGAGTTCCTTGCAGACCTGCACGCCGGGCATGCCGGGCAGGTTGAGGTCCAGGACCAGGACGTGGGGGGCCGCGGGCACGGCCCGGCGGACCGCCTCGGGGCCGTCGCCGGCGGTGGCGACCACGTCGAAGCCCGCGGCGGACAGGTCGCGGGCGACCGCGTCGCGCCACATCGGATGGTCGTCGACGACCATCACCTTGATCGCGCCGAGCTCGTTCGGCGCGGTGGACGCGGTGGACGTGCCGGGCCCGTCGGTCTGGCTCACTGGGTTCTCCCCCTCGGTACTTTCAGTTCCACTTCGGTGCCCTGTCCGGGGACGGACACCAGCTCGGCGCTGCCGCCGAGGTCCCGCAGCCGGCCGCGGATGGACAGGGCCACGCCCATCCGGCCCTCGCCGGCGGCCTGGTCGAGCCGGCCCGCCGGGATGCCCGGGCCGTCGTCGCGGACGGTCACGATCACCTCGTCGCCCCAGTCCTCCACCAGGATCCAGGCCCTGGCCCCGTCCCCGGCGTGCTTGCGCACGTTGTCGAGGGCGGCCCCGACGGCCGCGGCCAGCTCCTTCGCCGCGGGCACCGGCAGCAGCACCGGGGTGCCGGGCTCGGCGAAGCTGACCCGGGATCCGGCGTGCGGGGCGAGGAGGCTCCGCAGATCCAGCTCCCCCTCGTCGGCGCCGGGCTCCTCCACCTCGTACGAGGTCACCAGCGCGCCGAGGGACTCGTCCCGGGAGACCCGGGAGGCGGGCAGCAGTCCGCTGGAGACCAGGGTGCGCAGCGCCACCTCCTGCTCCCCGGCCATCCGGCCGAGCTCGGCGGCCTCGCCGCCCAGCTCGGTGCCGCGCCGCTGGACCATGGCGAGGACCTGGAGGACCCCGTCGTGGATGTCGCGGGCGAGCCGTTCGCGTTCGCGGGTGGCGGCCTCGATCTCCAGGGCGCGGGCGAGGGTGGCCTCACTGGCCCGGGCGACCTCGACGACGTACCCGATGGCTATCGAGGCGACCCAGACCAGCAGCACGTTGTGCAGGGTGTCGCGGTTGGGTTCGCCGCCGTGGGCAAGGATGTTGGCGGCGGCCACGAGGGTCGAGGCGAACCCGGCCCAGCGCCAGCCGCCCTTGAGGGCGAAGGCGAGGACGGAGCCCGCCGTCCAGATGCTGGGGAGGGTGGGGCCGCCGCCGGCGATCCGCTCGTGGGTGTCCGCGTACGGGGTGAGCAGGATGCCGGCCATGGCGACGGTCAGGTCCGCGCACAGGAAGCGTTTGGTGCAGGCGGCCGCGTTCGCGACCTTGCGGTAGGTGACGAGGGTCCACAGCGCGAGGCCGGCCAGGTAGCCGGCCGCGACGCCGGGGTGGTCGAACTTCCGGTACGCGGAGAGGAAGAGCAGCACCGCGTAGACCATGGTCAGCAGGCGGTACGCGGTCAGGGCGCGCCACAGCGGCTGCTCTACCGACATGCTCACGACACGTTCGCGCTTCGCCAACTTCCCCACCCCCGCGGGCGGACCTGCCCGTGTCCTGCGAACCGCCCGCTCTGACTGCTCTGCTCTGCTCTGCTCTGCTCTGCTCGCTCTACTCGCTCTTGTCGGCCTCGTCGGCCTTTTCGCCCTTGGCCGCCTTGGCGGCCTTCTCCGCGTCGGCGATCTGCCGCTTGGCGGCCGTCGCGTAGATGTCGACGTACTCCTGGCCGGACAGCTTCATGATCTCGTACATGACCTCGTCGGTCACCGAGCGCAGGATGAAGCGGTCGCTGTCCATGCCGTGGTAGCGGCTGAAGTCCAGCGGCTTGCCGATCCGGATGCCGGGGCGCATCAGCTTCGGGACGACCTTGCCGGGCGGCTGGATCTTCTCCGTGTCGATCATCGCCACGGGGATCACCGGCGCCCCGGTGGCCAGGGCCACGCGGGCCAGGCCGCCGGGCTTGCCGCGGTAGAGGCGTCCGTCGGGCGACCTCGTCCCCTCGGGGTAGATGCCGAACAGTTCCCCGCGCTCGATGACCTCGATACCGCTCTTGATCGCGGCCTCGCCGGCGCCGCGCGCACCGGAGCGGTCCACCGGGAGCTGGCCGACGCCCTTGAAGAAGGCGGCCGTCAGCTTGCCCTTGACGCCCGGGGAGGTGAAGTACTCGGCCTTCGCGATGAAGGTGACCTTCCGGTCCAGCACGGCCGGCAGGAAGAAGGAGTCGGAGAAGGACAGGTGGTTGCTCGCGAGGATCGCCGGCCCCTCGGCGGGGATGTTCTCGAGGCCCTCCACCCACGGCCTGAAGGCGAGCTTCAGGGAACCCCCGATGGAGAACTTCATTGCGCCGTAGATCAACTCGAAAGCCTTCCTGTGTCTGTCGAACAGACCTTAACCCCTGGCTCGGGGCGGAGCGGTCGACGACCCTGGTCGGTGTCACCCCGGTCGCGTACGGTGAAGTCACACAGCGCTACGCACCCCCCACCCGTCGAAGGAGACCCTGGTGCCCGTCCTCCCTGGAGCCGAGCCGTTCCGCCACGAGGGCGGAGAGGTCGGTGTCCTCCTCTGCCACGGCTTCACCAGTACCGCTCAGTCCATGCGCCCGTGGGCGGAGTACCTGGCCGCGCAGGGTCTGACGGTCTCCGTGCCGCTGCTGCCCGGGCACGGTACGCGCTGGCAGGACATGCAGCTCACCGGCTGGCAGGACTGGTACGCCGAGGTGGACCGGGCGCTGCGGGAGCTGCTGGAGCAGTGCACGCGGGTGTTCGTCTTCGGGCTGTCGATGGGCGGGGCGCTGACCCTGCGGCTGGCCGCCCGGCACGGGGACGCCGTCAGCGGCATCGTCCTGGTCAACCCCGTCAACAAGATCAAGGACCCGATGGCCTTCGCCCTTCCGGTGGCGCAGCACTTCCTGCGGTCCACTCCGGGCATCGCGAGCGACATCGCCAAGCCGGGCGTCGACGAGATCGGCTACACCCGGGTCCCGACCCGGGCCGCGGCCTCGCTGCGGCAGTTCCTGAAGCTGGTCGACACCGAGTTGCCGCAGGTCACGCAGCCGGTGCTGCTGCTGCACAGCAGGCAGGACCATGTCGTGTCGCCGGCCGACTCGGCGCGGATCCTCGCGCGGATCTCGTCGACGGACGTCACCGAGACGCTGCTGGAACAGAGCTACCACGTGGCGACGTTGGACCATGACGCGGAGCAGATCTTCGCGGACAGCCTTGCGTTCGTCGGACGGCTCGCGGAGAGCGTCGGCAGGGAGGGGGCGGCCAGCGGTGGCTGAGCACGAGGAGTCCTCGGGGGGTGTCCCCCCGTTGGACGAGGAGGCGGCCTGGGCGGCGATCGTCGCCGGGTACGGGCAGGAGCCACCGGATCCGCCGGGGGCCAGGCCGTTCCGGCCGATCGAGAACCTGATGCTGCCGGAGGAGGACGTGGAACCGGCCCCGGAGTCCGCGGCGGCTTCCCCGGAGGCAACGGAGACCACGAAGACCACGGAGGCCACGGACGCTCCGCAGGAGCCGTCCGCCGAGCCGCCGGCTGCGCCGGCGCCGCCCGCGCTGGGCAGCTCGGTGGTGTTCGCCCCGGGCGTGGACCTGGGGGCCACCGGTCCCGGGGCCGGGCCCAGGGACCACACCCCGGCGGAGCCGGACGAGAAGGACGAGGGCCATTTCGTGCCCCCGGAGCCGGAGCTCCCGCCGGCGGACACGACGGCGAAGTTCGCCTGGCTGGCGGTGGTGGGCGGGCCGGTGCTGCTGCTCGTGGCCGTGCTGTTGCAGTGGGACATGACGTGGTGGCTCACGACGCTGGGCATCGGCGGCTTCCTGGGCGGGTTCGCGACGCTGGTGGCCCGGATGTCCCAGGACGACGACGATGACGACGACCCGGGGCGCGGCGCGGTGGTGTGACGGGAGGTCCCCCGGACGGTCTCCCCGGACCGGCCCGGACCGGACCGGGTCCCCGGGAGGTCCGGGAGGTCCGGGAGGTCCGGGAGGTCCGGTCCGGCTCGGACCGGGCTTCGCCCCGTGTCATACGGCGGTGCGGCCGGACGTGGCCGGTGGGGCCTGGGCCGTCGGGTTGCAGGTCGCGGGGAGGCGGAGGGCGGCCAGTACCGGGAGGTGGTCCGTGGCCGCCCCGAGGTCCGTTCCCGTGATGCCCGGCAGGGCCGTGGGGACGCCGCAGCCCAGGACTTCCACCCCGGGCGTCGCGAAGATCGCGTCGATGCGCCGGGGCGGCCCCGAGCGGACGAAGGTGTGCTCGCCGCCCCAGGGGGAGACCGTCCGGCAGTCCTGGAGGGCCGTGGAGAGGCGGCGGAACGCCGGGCCCGACGGCGTCTCGTTGATGTCGCCCGCCGCGATGGCGTACGGGGCGTCCGTCGCCGTGAGGCGGTCGACGAGGAGGTCCGCCTGGGCCCGGCGCTCGGCCGCGTCGAGCGACAGGTGTGCGCTCAGCACCTCGACGCGCACGGCCCCGAAGCGGACCACCGCCGTGGCGAAGCCCCGCCGGTGCAGGCCCGGGGTCAGCGGGAGCAGGACGTCCTCGGTGCGTTCCACGAAGGCCCGCAGCGAGCAGAGCAGGAGCGGGCCGGCGGCGGTGGCGCCGCCGCTCAGCACCACCAGGTCCGCCTTCGCGGCGAGCCGCGCCGCGTGCTTGCGCCAGCGGAAGAACCGCGGGGCCTCCTGGATGAAGACCAGGTCGGGGGCGCACGCGCGGATCACCCTGGCCAGCGCCTCCTCGTCGTCCCGCATCGAGCGGATGTTGTAGCTGAGGGCGCGGATCACCGCGGAGCCGTCGGGTTCCGTCGCAGAGTTCGGCAGCATGAAGGGCAACATAGCCAGACTGCCCGCCGTGCCCCAGAGGGCGCGGCGGGGCGGGGTGTGGAACGGGCCGGGGGGGGGTACGGCGGGGGGGGGCGGCGGGCCCCCCGGCCGGGCCCGGGGGCGGGGTCGTATAAACAACAACCATCCCCCCAGAACCCATGGGAGGT
>NZ_JBHYVA010000072.1:0-19844 GCF_042750055.1 Streptomyces sp. NPDC059456 | reverse complement strand
CGCGCCCCCACCTCGGCGGGGTGTGGGGCGTGCACCCAGACGCGCTCCCGCGCCCCCGCCCAAGCGCGTACGAACTCCTCGACGCCCTCGGCACGGACGTCAAGGCGCTCCTCCTCATGGGCTCCAACCCGGTGGTCTCGGCCCCCCGCGCGGCCCACATCGAGGACCGCATCCGCTCGCTGGACTTCCTGGCCGTGGCGGACGTCGTCCTCTCCGAGACGGCGGCCCTCGCGGACGTGGTCCTCCCCGTCACCCAGTGGGCGGAGGAGACCGGCACCACCACCAACCTGGAAGGCCGCGTCCTGCTGCGCCGCCGCGCCCTGACCCCGCCGCCCGGGGTGCGCGGCGACCTCGACGTGCTGCACGGCCTGGCCGCCCGCCTCGGCATCGAGAAGGGCTTCCCCACCGCCCCCGAGGAGGTCTTCGAAGAGCTCCGCCGCGCCTCTGCCGGCGGCCCGGCGGACTACTCGGGCATCTCCTACGCCCGTATCGAAGCCGAACAGGGCGTGTTCTGGCCCTGCCCGCAGGAGTCCCACCCCGGCACCCCGCGCCTCTTCCTCGACCGCTTCGCCACCGAGGACGGCCGGGCCCGCTTCGTCCCCGTCTCGCACCGCGACGCGGCCGAGGTCCCGGACGGCGAGTACCCGCTCCTGCTGACCACCGGCCGGGTGGTCGCCCAGTACCAGTCGGGCGCCCAGACCCGCCGCGTGGACGAGCTCAACGAGGCGGCCCCCGGGCCCTTCGTGGAGCTCCACCCGCGCCTCGCGTCCCGGATCGGGGCGGTCGAGGGCGCCCCGCTCGCGGTCGTCTCCCGCCGCGGCCGCGCCGTCGCCCCGGCCCGCATCACGGACGCCATCCGCGCGGACACGGTCTTCATGCCGTTCCACTGGCCGGGCGAGGGCCGTGCCAACTCCCTGACCAACCCGGCCCTGGACCCCACGTCCCGCATGCCCGAGTTCAAGGTCTGCGCGGTCCGCGTCGAACCGGCGTGACCCGTCCGGCCCGGGTCCGGGCACGGCGCACTTCTTCTCGGACATGCGTCCGATCCGCATCGGGATTCCCGGCGGGGGGTAACCATCCGGTCACGCACCGGACTCAGAAAGTGCACGCACGCCCCTCGTGGCGGCGATGTGCCGTACCCCACACTGAAGTGCGGTGCCCCCGTCCTCGGAGCCCTGGAGGTCGCCCCCGTGCAGACCCAGATCCTGACCGTCAACGTGAGCCCGCCCGTGCACGACGCCGAGGCCACTGCGGGTGAAGAGCCCGAGGTCGACGCCGTGGACGAGGAGCCCGAAGAGCCCGAGGCACTGGAGCTGATCGAGCAGGTGCCCGAGCCCGAGCCCGAGCCCCGCCGGCGTGCGGACAGCGGCGGAGCGGGCCCGTCCGCGGACCTGTTCCGGCAGTACCTGCGCGAGATAGGCAGGATCCCGCTGCTCTCCGCCGCCGAGGAGGTCGAGCTCGCGCGCCGCGTCGAAGCCGGCCTGTTCGCCGAGGAGAAGCTGGGCAACAGCCCCGACCTCGATCTGCGCCTCGCCCTCGACCTCGACAAGCTCGTCGTCATGGGGCGGATGGCCAAGAGGCGCCTCATCGAGTCGAACCTGCGGCTGGTCGTCTCCGTCGCGAAGCGCTACGTGGGCCGCGGGCTCACCATGCTCGACCTCGTGCAGGAGGGGAACCTCGGGCTCATCAGGGCCGTCGAGAAGTTCGACTACGCCCGCGGCTACAAGTTCTCCACCTACGCCACCTGGTGGATCCGGCAGGCGATGTCGCGTGCCCTCGCCGACCAGGCCCGCACCATCCGGGTGCCCGTCCACGTCGTCGAACTGATCAACCGGGTCGTGCGCGTCCAGCGCCGCATGCTCCAGGAACGCGGGTACGAGCCCACGGCCGAAGAGGTCGCCGTCCACCTGGAGCTGACGCCCGAGCGGGTCCTGGAGGTGCTCCGCCTCGCGCAGGAGCCCGTCTCGCTCCATGCGCCCGTCGGCGAGGAGGACGACGTCGCCCTCGGCGATCTGATCGAGGACGGGGACGCCGCCTCGCCCATGGAATCCGCCGCGTTCTTCCTGCTCCGCGAACACCTCGAAGCGGTCCTGTCGACCCTCGGCGAACGCGAACGCAAGGTCGTGCAGCTGCGCTACGGCCTGGCCGACGGCAGGCCCCGCACGCTGGAGGAGATCGGGCGGATCTTCGGCGTGACCCGCGAGCGGATCCGCCAGATCGAGTCCAAGACGCTCAACAAGCTGCGCGACCACGCCTTCGCCGACCAGCTCCGCGGCTACCTGGACTGAGGGACCGGGACCAGGACCGGGACTGAGGGACCGGGACACCGCGGCGGGGAACGGAGAAGGGGTGCCCCCAGGTGGGAGGGCACCCCTGGCAACCCGGCACGACACCGGCCGACACCGGCCGACACCGGCCGACACCGGCCGACACCGGCCGACACCGGCCGACACCGGCCGATTCCGGCCGACGCCGGTCGGCTCGACTAGTCGACCTCGGCCACGGCCTGCGCGAACTGCGCCGCGTACAGCCGCGCGTACGCGCCCTCCGCGTCCAGCAGCTCCTCGTGCGTCCCCTGCTCCACGATCGAGCCGTTCTCCATCACCAGGATCACGTCCGCATCGCGGATCGTGGACAGCCGGTGCGCGATCACGAAGGACGTACGGCCGTGCGCGAGGCGCGCCATCGCCTTCTGGATCAGCACCTCGGTACGGGTGTCCACCGAGCTCGTCGCCTCGTCGAGGACCAGGATCACCGGGTCCGACAGGAACGCCCGGGCAATGGTGATCAGCTGCTTCTCGCCCGCGCTGACGCCCGCGCCCTCGTCGTCCAGCACGGTGTCGTAGCCGTCCGGCAGGGTGCGGATGAACCGGTCCGCGTGGGCGGCCCGCGCCGCCTCCTCGACCTCGGCGCGCGTCACCTCGCGGGCCGCACCGTAGGCGATGTTCTCCGCGATGGTGCCGCCGAACAGCCACGTGTCCTGGAGCACCATGCCGATGCCGCCGCGCAGTTCCTCGCGGGTCATCTTCGCGATGTCCACCCCGTCGAGGGCGATCTCGCCGCCCGTGACCTCGTAGAACCGCATCAGCAGGTTGACGAGCGTGGTCTTGCCGGCGCCCGTCGGGCCGACGATCGCGACCGTGTGGCCGGGCTCGACGGTCAGCGACAGGTTCTCGATGAGCGGCTTGTCCGGCTCGTAGCGGAAGGCCACCTTGTCGAGCGTGACCTGGCCGCGGACCCGCTCCGGCCGCTCCGGGACCTCCGCGTCCGGCTCCTGCTCCTCGGCGTCGAGCAGCTCGTACACCCGCTCCGCCGAGGCGACACCGGACTGCACCAGGTTCGCCATCGACGCGACCTGCGTCAGCGGCATCGAGAACTGGCGCGAGTACTGGATGAACGCCTGCACGTCACCGATCGACAGGCTGCCCGAGGCCACCCGCAGACCGCCGACGACCGCCACCAGCACGTAGTTGATGTTCGAGATGAAGAACATCACCGGCTGCATGATCCCGCTGACCAGCTGCGCCTTGAACGAGGCCCGGTACAGCGCCTCGTTCTGCTCGGCGAAGACGGCGGCGGACTCCTTCTGCCGGCCGAAGACCTTCACCAGCGCGTGGCCCGAGTACATCTCCTCGATGTGCGCGTTGAGCGCGCCCGTCGACTTCCACTGCGCCACGAACTGCGGCTGCGACTTCTTGCCGATCTTCGCCGCGACGACGACCGACACCGGGATCGTCACCAGCGCGACCAGCGCCAGCAGCGGTGAGATCCAGAACATCATCGCCATCACACCGACGATCGTCAGCAGCGAGTTCAGCAGCTGGCCCATCGTCTGCTGGAGCGTCTGCCCGATGTTGTCGATGTCGTTGGTGGCCCGGCTGAGCACCTCGCCGCGCTTCTGCCGGTCGAAGTACGACAGCGGCAGCCGCGACAGCTTCGCCTGGAGCTCCTCGCGCAGCCGGTACACGGTGCCGTTCATGATGTGGTTCGACAGCCGCGTCGCGACCAGCATCAGCAGGCCGGCGAGGGTGAACACCACCAGCGCCCAGATCGCCACGACCCCGACGGCACCGAAGTCGATGCCCTCGCCGGGGGTGAAGTCGGTGCCGGACAGCATGTCCGCCATCCCGCCCTGACCCTTGGCTCGCAGCCCGTCCAGCGCCTGCTGCTTGGTGATCCCGGCCGGCATCTGGCGGCCGACGATCCCCGCGAACACCAGGTCGGTGGCCTGGCCGAGGATCTTCGGGCCGACGACCGAACAGCCGACGCTGCCGACGACGGCGACGACCATGCCCCACAGCTTGACGCGGTCGTGGGCTATCTGGCCCAGCAGCCGTTTGCCCGAGCCCTTGAAATCCATGGACCGCTCGGCCGGCCCCATCATCATCCGTCCTCCGGGCCCGCTCATGCGGCCTCCGCCTCCGTCAGCTGGGAGAGCACGATCTCCCGGTAGGTCTCGTTGTCGGCCATCAGCTCGTGGTGGCGCCCCTCGCCCACGACCTGGCCCTCGTCCAGCACGATGATCCGGTCGGCGTCACGGATCGTGGAGACGCGCTGGGCGACGATCACGACCGTCGCCTCCTCGGTCTCGCGGGCGAGCGCCGCTCGCAGCGCCGCGTCCGTCGCGTAGTCCAGGGCCGAGAAGGAGTCGTCGAACAGGTAGATCTCCGGGCGCTGCACCAGCGTGCGCGCGATGGCCAGGCGCTGGCGCTGGCCTCCGGAGACGTTCGTTCCGCCCTGGGTGATCGGCGCGTCCAGGCCGCCCTCCAGCTCGGACACGAAGTCCTTGGCCTGCGCCACGTCCAGCGCGTGCCACAGCTCCTCGTCGGAGGCGTCGGGGCGTCCGTAGCGCAGGTTCGAGGCGACGGTGCCGGAGAAGAGGTACGGCTTCTGCGGGACCATGCCCACCGTTTTGGCGAGCAGTTCCGGATCGAGGCGGCGCACGTCCTCCCCGTCGACGAGCACATTGCCGCCGGTCGCGTCGAACAGCCGCGGGACCAGGCCCAGCAGCGTGGACTTGCCGCTGCCGGTGGAGCCGATCACCGCGGTGGTCTCGCCGGGGCGGGCCACCAGGTCCACCCCGCGCAGCACCGGGACCTCGGCACCCGGGTAGCGGAAGTCGGCGCCGCGCAGCTCCAGCTGCCCGCGGGCGAGCAGCTTGGTCACGGGGTCGGCGGGCGGGACGACGCTGGACTCGGTGTCCAGCACCTCCTGGACGCGCTCGGCGCAGACCTCGGCGCGCGGCACCATCATGAACATGAAGGTGGCCATCATCACGGACATGACGATCTGCATCAGGTAGGCCAGGAAGGCCGTCAGCTGGCCGATCTCCATGCCGCCGCTGTCGATGCGCATCGCGCCGAACCAGATGACGGCGACGCTGGAGATGTTCACGACCACGATCACGGTCGGGAACATCAGCGCGAGCAGCCGGCCCGCCGCGAGGGAGACCCCGGTCAGGTCGGCGTTGGCCTCCCGGAAGCGGTCCTTCTCGTACTCGTCGCGGATGAAGGCGCGGATCACGCGGTTGCCGGTGATCTGCTCGCGCAGCACCCGGTTCACGGTGTCCAGACGGACCTGCATCTTCCGGAACAGCGGGCGGGTCCGGAAGACGATCGTGCCGACCGACAGGCCGAGGACGGGGACCACGGCCAGCAGGACGCCCGACAGCTTCACGTCGAGCGAGAGCGCCATGGCGATGCCGCCGATGCACATGATCGGGGCCGAGACCATCAGCGTGAAGGTCATCAGCACCAGCATCTGGATCTGCTGCACGTCGTTGGTCGTACGGGTGATCAGCGACGGCGCGCCGAACTGGCCGAGCTCCCGGGCGGAGAAGCTCTGCACCCGGTCGAACACGGACGCGCGGATGTCGCGGCCCACGGCGGCCGCGGTCCGGGCGCCGAAGTAGACGGCGCCGCAGTTGCACAGGAGCTGGACGAGGGAGACGCCCAGCATCAGCGCGCCGAAGCGCAGGATGTAGCCGGTGTCCCCGCTGACGACACCGTTGTCGATGATGTCCGCGTTCAGCGTGGGCAGGTAGAGGCTCGCACTGGTCTGCAGCAGTTGCAGCAGCACCAGGAGGGCGATCGGTTTCCGGTACGGACCCAGATGGGTCCGCAGAAGTCGTATGAGCACGCGCAGGCTCCGGTCGGCAAGATCGAGGGGGTTCACTCCATCTTCGGCCACCGCGCGGCCGATCCCCAGCGGTTTTCGCAAAGGCCCGTCAAAAGGAGGAGACCTGCCGCCGGGCCTACTCCAGCGGCAGTAGGTCCCGTGCCCGAGCGGGCGCCGGGTGCCCCGAGCACACGGCCGCTCAGCCCTGGAACGCCCCCGGGTGGATCTGCTCACGCGTCGCGATGTACTGCTGGCGCACCGCCTGCCACGCCGGGTACTCCTCGCCCGGCTCGAAGACCTGCGCCACCGGACCCGGCCACACCGGCGGGGTGTGCGGGGCCAGCGTGCCCTGCTGCACCCCCAGCGCCCACGCGGCCTGGCGCGCCGCGCCCAGCGCCGCGTAGTCGGCCGGCGCGGGGACGACGATCTGCGTGCCGAACAGCCCCGGAGCGGCCGCCTGTACGGCGGGCAGCTCGGCCGCCGCGCCCAGCAGGAACACCCGGCGGATCTCGACCCCGCGCGAACGCAGCACGTCGAGCGCGTCGGCCAGCCCGCACAGCATGCCCTCGAACGCGGCCCGCGCCAGGTGCTCCGGCTTCATCGAGTCCCGCCGCAGCCCGGACAGGGTCCCGGCGCTGTGCGGCAGGTTCGGCGTCCGCTCGCCCTCCAGGTACGGCAGGAGCACGAGCCCGTGCGCGCCCGGCGTCGACTTCAGCGCGAGCTCGGACAGCCCGTCGAGATCGGTGCCCAGCAGTTCGGCGGTGCCCCGCAGCGCCCGTACGGCATTGGAGACGTTCACCACCGGCAGGTGCATGCCGCTGGCGTCGGCCAGCGAGGTGATCAGCCCGCCCGGCTCGGACAGCGCCTCGCGGTGCACGGCCATCACCGAGCCCGAGGCGCCCAGCGAGACCACCGCGTCGCCGGGGCCGAGGCCCAGCCCGAGCGCGGCGGCCATGGTCTCCCCGGTGCCGGCGGAGATCAGCAGCCCCTCCGGCGTCATCCCGGCGGCCTCGGCCGGCCCGAGCACCTCGGGCAGCAGCGCCATGTGCCCGAGCGCCAGCTCGACCAGGTCGGGCCGGTACGAACCGGTGGCCGCCGACCAGTACCCGGTACCCGAGGCGCCGCCGCGGTCGGTGGTCCGCCGGACCGGACGGCCCAGCAACTGCCAGACCAGCCAGTCGTGCGCGGACATCAGCACGGCCACCCGGCGGGCCGCCTCCGGCTCGGTGCGGGCCAGCCAGGCCAGCTTCGTCACCGGCTGCGCGGACTGCGGGACGGACCCGACGGCCTCGGCCCACGCCTGCCGGCCGCCCAGGGCCCCGACGAGTTCGGCGGCGGCGGCCTGGCCGCGCTTGTCGTTGCCGATCAGGGCCGGACGGACCAGGGCGCCCTGCTGGTCCAGGGGCAGCAGTCCGTGCTGCTGCGCGGAGACTCCTATGGCCTGGACGCCTTCGAGGAGCCCGCCGCCGGCGGCCTCGCCGAGGGAGAGCAGCCAGGCCTGGGGGTCGGTCTCGTGGGGGTGGACGCCCTCGGGGTCGCCCGCGGGCTGCGGATGGGGCGCGTAGCCCTGGCGCAGGACGGCACCGGTCTCGGTGTCACAGACGACTATGCGAGTGAAGGCGGAAGAGCTGTCCAGCCCGGCGACTATCCCCATGCGGAGAATTCTGCCGCACGCACAACCGGGATCCGCCGCCCGGAGGCGCCGGATCCCGGGGGAACTTCCAGGCTCAGGTGTTGCTCGTGCCCCAGTCGTCCTCGGAGCCGCCGCCGGTCCGGTCGCGCAGTCCCCGGACCCGCCCGGCCAGGGAGGACGGCACCGCGTCGCCGACCTTGCTGCCCACGGCGGCGAAGGCCTTCCCGGCGTACTGGCGGCCCGTCTGCCCGGCGGTCTCGGCGGCATTGCGCACCGCCGGGTTCTGCGCGAGCTCGCGGGCCGACTTCTTCAGCTGCTCGTAACGCTCCCGCCCGGCGCGCGTTCCGAGCACGTACCCGAGGGCCAGTCCGACCACGAACGTGACCTTGTACCGCATGCCTGTCACCCTTCGTCGTGTGGTGCCCGGCCCGCTGGCGATACCGATTGGCGGAGCACCCCCCTGCTTGCGCTAATCTATGTCTCGCAACGGGCGCTCGCCCCTCTGGTTAGGCCGGAGGTGGGCTGTTCGGTGCACCGCAGCAATCCCCTGTAGCTCAATTGGCAGAGCAGCCGGCTGTTAACCGGCAGGTTACTGGTTCGAGTCCAGTCGGGGGAGCGCAGTCCCCTGTAGCTCAATTGGCAGAGCAGCCGGCTGTTAACCGGCAGGTTACTGGTTCGAGTCCAGTCGGGGGAGCGTGAAAGAAGAGGACCTCATGCGGGTCCTCTTTCTTTTTTGCCCTGGTTCTGGAACCGGGCAGCCCTCAGAGCGGTCTCCCTCAGCAGGCGAAGCCGATCATGCGAGGCATCCGAGGCAGGAGATCGTATGAGCGGCTATGCTGCGGCAGACGGCGCGCACACATGTACGCGCCACGCCGTGAAGGGGCGGTAGCTCAGCCGGTTAGAGCAGCGGACTCATAATCCGTCGGCCGTGGGTTCGAGTCCCACCCGCCCCACTGCGAGCCGCAGGTGCAGAAACGATCGCACCTGCGGCTTCAGTGTTTCCGAGGGTCGGTGCCGCCCGTCGGGGCGCCGCCCGGGGCGTCCGCCGGGCTAGAAGTTCTCCGTCTCGTCCGCCAGGTGGCGCAGTACGTCGTTCAGGTCCTGGCGGCGGGCGAAGGCCGCGCGTTGGCGGTGGGCCCCCGAGCCGTCGCGCAGGAGGCCGCCCAGGGTCTTGGCCGCGTGGTCGAGTTCGTCCGACGCCGCGAGTTCCGGGGCGACCAGGTCCAGCAGGGCCTCCGCCAGGTCCGCCGCCGGGAGTTCCGCGCCCGTGTACGGGTCCAGGCCGAAGCCCTCCAGTCCGTCGTGGGCCGCCCGCCAGCGCGCGAGGCGCAGTACGTCGTCCCGTAGCGCCGGTTCGGGACGCTGCTCCGCGATGTCCCGCAGGGCCGTCGCCACCAGGGCGCGGACCAGCTCGGCCTGGAGGATCGCCGTGTCGATGTCCGGGGACATGTCGGGCGCCCGGATTTCGAGCGTCGGCCAGTGCCCGGACGGGCGGAGGTCCCAGTAGACCATCTTGGTGTCCAGGGCCGCCCCGGAGCCGAGCAGGGTCTGCACCGAGCGCCGGAAGTGGGCCGTGGACGTGAAGTGCGGGGGCAGCCCGGCGGAGGGCCAGCCCGACCAGGCCATCGCCCGCCAGCTGGCGTGGCCGGTGTCACGGCCGCCCCAGAACGGCGAGTTGGCGGCCAGCGCGATCAGCGTGGGCAGCCATGGTCTGACCCGGTTGGACACCGCCACCGCCGTGTCCACGTCGAGGGTGCCGACGTGGATGTGGCGGCCGCAGCTGACCAGGGTGTCGGTGAGCGCGCCGAAGCGGCGGTGCTGTTCGCGCTGGCGCGGCTCGTCGTCGGTCAGGTGCAGCGGCCCCTCCACGGCGAGGACGGGCGAGGGCGCGGCCAGCAGCCGGCAGCCGTGGGAGCGGGCCGCCCGGGCGAGGGTGCGCCGCAGGGTGGCGAGCTCCTCGCGCAGCACGGGCGCCGAGCCGGTGACCGGAGTGGCGATCTCCACCTGGTAGCGGGTGCCCTCGGGGTGCACTTCGTGGGGCAGGCCCGCAGCGGTGGCCAGGACGAGCGGGGCGGCCGGGACCACCCGGAAGGTGTGGTTGTCGACGAGGAGGAACTCCTCCTCGACACCGACGGTCAGCGGGGCGGTGAGGGGAGCCGCGTGGACGCCGTTGTCCGCGCTGCCGGTGCTCGTGGTGCTGTTGCCAGGTTCGATCACTACGCCTCCCTGGACATACGAGTCTTTTCATCATGAGCTGAACGCCAGGGGGGAGCGCACGCCGATTCAGTCAAATGTCCTGTGACAGTGGCGAGTTACCGGCAAGGAATCCTCCGGCATGAGGCCGCCGGTCAGGGTGGGACGGCTGGTGCGGGTGCGGGAAAACCACCGCGACCCGGCCCGGGGCCGACGGTTATCATCCGCTGTGACCGGTACGAGCACCCCCACCCGACGCCCGACGCGCATATTCGCGGACCTCACCCCACTGCGCACGTCCCCGGACTACCGCCGGCTCTGGGTCGGCAGCACCATCTCCTGGATGGGCCAGGCGATGACCTCGCTCGCGATCTCGCTCCAGGTCTACGACATCACCCGGTCGAGCTTCTCCGTCGGGCTCGTCGGACTCTTCTCCCTCGTTCCGCTCGTCGTGTTCGGCCTGTACGGCGGGGCCATCGCCGACACCGTGGACCGGCGCAAGCTCGGCCTCTACAGCTCCCTCGGCCTGACCGCGCTGTCGACGGCGCTGGCCGGAGCCGCCCTGCTCGACTACCACCGGGTCTGGCTGCTCTACACGGTCGTCGCGCTCCAGGCGGTCTGCGGCGCCCTCAACGGACCCGCCCGGTCCGCGATGATCCCCCGGCTGCTGCCGGCCGAGCAGCTGCCCGCCGCAAACGCGCTGAACTCGGTGACCATGACCTCCGGGACGATGATCGGCCCGGTGCTCGGCGGAGTCATCGTCGGCTGGTGGGGCTACCAGGCCGCCTACCTGATCGACGCCGTCACCTTCTTCGCCGCGCTCTACGCGGTGTGGCGGCTGCCCGCGATGCTGCCCGCCCGGGAGAACGGCAAGCGGGGACGGGCCTCCGTCCTGGACGGACTGCGCTTCCTCGGCACCCGGCCCAACGTCCGGATGACGTTCTTCACCGACATGTCCGCCATGGTGCTGGCCAGCCCGCGGGCGCTGTTCCCGGCCGTCGCCGGGCTCTGGTACGGCGGCGACGCCAAGACCGTGGGCCTGCTGGTGGCCGCGCCCGCCGTCGGGGCGCTGCTGGGCGGCCTGTTCTCGGGCTGGCAGGGCCGGATCCGCCGGCACGGCCTGGCGATCCTGCTGTCCGTCGGCGGCTGGGGGCTGGCCGTGGCCGTCTTCGGGCTCACCCGGAACCTGTGGCTCGGCCTGTTCGCCCTGGCCGCGGCCGGCTGCGCCGACACCATCTCGATGGTGTTCCGCTCCACGATGATGCAGGCGGCGACCCCCGACGAGATGCGGGGCCGCCTCCAGGGCGTGTTCATCGTGGTCGTCGCGGGCGGGCCCCGGCTCGGGGACTTCCTCGCCGGGACCGCCGCCGACCTGACGTCCCCCGCCGTGGCGATCACGGGCGGCGGGCTCGCCTGCGTCCTGGTGCTGCTCCTGCTCGCCCTGCGCTGGCGCGGCTTCGCCCGCTACGACGCGAGGTCGCCGCAGGCGTGAGCCGGCGCCCGGACGGGGCGGCGCTCAGGCGAGCCAGAGCGCACCGCGCCGGTGACGGGCGGGCGGCACGTCCGCGTCCTCGGAGCGGCCGAGGAGCAGCACCGAGCGGACGTCCGCGCGCAGCCGCTGCCGGGCGCGGCGCTCCTCCTGCGCGGCCATGACGGCCACCGAGGAGTCGCGGAGGAAACGCGGCAGCCGGCGGACCGTGACACGGCGCCGGACGGCCTGCGGCCGGGCGCGGCGGCCGGCCCGCGCGGCCTCGGCGAGACAGCGGGCGCTGAACCGCAGGTCGCGGACGAGCACGGTGTGGACGAGCCCGGTGCGGACGAGCTCGTCGCGGAGCGCGGCGTCGGGGGCCGGCCGGCGGCGGGAGCGGATGTGGTGGGCGGTGCGTGACATGGACGGCTCCGGGAACGGGCCGCCAGGCGGGTCCTGGCGGTACCTACCGGAAGCCGCGAGGGCCGTCTCCGCGAGGGCGGCGGCTCATCCGGCCGGACCGGGGCGCCGGGGGGCGACCACGCCGCGGGCCACGCCGAGGGCGACCAGGTCCTGGGGGCGGATGCGGAGCTGGTCCGCCGTGGCCGGGGCCTCGGAGGCGGGGCGTTTGAGGATGGCCGCCGCCAGCTCGGGGGCGATCACCGAGAAGTAGCTGTCCGGGGTGACCCAGGTGTTGCCGGGGGCGGCCAGCGCCAGGGCCCCGCCCGAACCCCCTTCGCCGATCAGGAGGGTGGTCACCGGGACGCCGGCCGCCGCGACCGCGGCGAAGGTGTCGGCGATGGCCGCGCCGGCGCCGGAGTGTTCCGCGGCGGCGTCGTTGGCCGCGCCGGGGGTGTCGACCAGGGTCAGGACCGGGATCCCGAGGCGGTCCGCGAGGCGGATCACGCGGGCCGCCGTGCGGTATCCCGCCGGACGGGTCGCCGTGCCGCACTGGGCGGCGTACGCGACGGCCCGGCCCTCCCGCAGCCCGAAACCGCACAGCATCCCGGGGTCCGCGGCGCCCGCCCGGTCCCCGGAGAGGGGGAGGCGGAGCGCGAAGTACGCGTCCAGGTAGGCCTCGGCGCGCGGCCGGCCGGGGTGACGGGCCTGCCGTACGGCGTCCCAGCCGGTCGGCGGGGGCGGTACGTCCGACAGCGCCGCCGGGGGCTCGACCGGCCCGGCGGAGCGGGGCGCGGCCAGCACGCGGAGCCAGTCGGCCAGCGTCGCGGGCAGTTCGGAGGCCGGGACGACGGCGTCCACGTGCCCGGCGGCGTACTGGCCCTCGGCGGTGTAGGCCGCCGGGTCCGCGTCGGCCGGCCGCACCCGGGAGCCGGCGAAGCCGACCTGTGCACCCGGGAGGGCGAGCACGACGTCCGCCCCGGCGCCGAGCGTGGCCCAGCCGCCACCGGTGGTGGGATCGCGGAGCACGGCGATCTGCGGGAGCCCGGCGGCTCGGGTCAGGACGGACTGGCGGGCCACGCGCTGGAGTTGGGTCAGCGCGAGCATGCCCTCCTGCATGCGGGAGCCGCCGGTGGCGATCAAGGAGACGAGGGGGAGGCGGTGTTCGCGAGCGTGCGTGTACGCGGCTTCGAGCCGGTCTCCGGTGCGTTCGCCGAGGGAACCGCCGAGGAAGCCGAACTCGAAGGAGATCACGGTGGCTTGACGGCCGCCGATCAGGGCGGTCCCGGTGACGACGGACTCCTGCTCGCCGGTCCGCACGGTGGCGCGGGCGCGCGAGTCGTCGTATCCGGCCCAGGCCAGAGGGCCGTCGGGGGCGGACTCCCGCTGGGCGGAAGGGAGTTCGGCGAAGCTGCCGGGGTCGGTCACGGAGGCGATGGCCGCGCGGGCCGAGAGGCGGGTCGTCGTCACGCGATCACCCTATGGGGTGACGCCGGGCCACGTCAGGCCCGTCCCGCCGCTCGGGTCACGTCAGGGCCGGGAGGGGGAAGGCGATCTTCAGGGCGTAGGCCGCGACGAGTCCGTAGCCGAGGCGGAAGGTCCACGCTCGGGCGGTGGGGGAGACCTTGCTGCCCGCGAAGGCGCCGAGGGCGACGAGGGTCTGCTGCCAGAGGAAGGACGCGGTGGCCACGCCGCCGAGGAAGACGGCGGCGGTGGCGGGGGTGGTGAGGGCGGCGGCCTGGGCGGTGGTGAGGGCGGCGAAGTAGAGGGCGGTGGTGGGGTTCACGGAGGTGAGGCCGACGTACCGGGCGAAGGCCCGCGCCGCGGCGGGCGCGCTCCCGCCCTCCGGCGCAGCCGGGGCCGGAAGGGCCTGGGCCGCCGACGCCGACGCCGACGCCGACGCCGACGCCGACGCCGACGCCGACGCCAGCGCCGGCGGGGTCGGGGTCGGGGAGTGGGAGGAGCGGCGTAGGCCGTGGGCCGCGATGCAGAGCAGGATCACCGCCGACACGAGGCGGATCCAGGCTTCGACCGGGGAGACGTGCGAGGCCACCCAGGGCCCCAGGGCCGTGGCCAGGGCCGCGTAGGCGAGGTCGACCGTGGCGACGCCCGCCGCCGCGGCCATCGCCGTGCGGCGGTGCCGTATCGCCTCCTGGAGCAGCAGCACGCTCATGGCGCCCATCGGCATCGCCACGCCCAGGCCCGCGGCCGCGCCCGACAGGGCGGGGGAGAGGAATCCGTTCATGAGGGGAGGGTGCAGGGCCCGGACCCGGCCGCAGCGGCGGATATCGGCCCCGGCTGCGAGAATCGCGGCATGGACCGCCTCGACAGGGAAATCCTCGGCATCCTGCAGCAGGATGCGCGGATCTCGTACCGTGACCTCGGCGTCCGCGTCGGACTCAGTGCCAATGCCACCGCCGACCGGGTGCGCCGGATGCGGCGGGACGGTGTGATCCGGGGCTTCACCGTCATCGTGGATCCGGCCGCCGACACCCGGGGCGGGCTCGTGGTCTTCATCGACCTGGTCCTGCGGCAGGACGTCGGCAACGACGAGTTCGAGGCGAAGGTCGCCACCCTCCCCGGGATCACCGAAGTGGTGCACGTGACGGGGGAGTACGACTACCTCGTACGGGCCCGGGCCGCCGATCCCGCGGCGCTCGACGCACTGCTGCGCCGGCTCAAGCGGGAGGCCGGGGTGGCCCAGTCCAGCACCCGGATCGCGCTGCGGGCCGCCCACCGCCCGGCCGGCTCCTAGGGGGTGTCCTGCCGCGGTCCGGTGTCCTGCCGCAGCTCCCGGAGCGCGGACTGCCAGTGCAGGGTCGTGCCGCGGGCTCCCGTCGGGGTGCGGCCGTCGTCGGCGACCCGCAGCCGGACGCGGGTCGGGGTCGCGTCCACGGCGACCTCGATCGACGTGACCTCCGGGCGGCGGTGGGCCGCGGCCAGGGCGCCGCGCAGGGCGGACAGGAGGTCGCCCGCCACCGGGTCCGGGAGCAGGGCGTCGACCGCGCCCGTGAAGTGGACCGAGGGCTGGAAGCCCAGCAGGACCGCCGCCCCGCCCGTCTCGCGCAGGACCCGGCCGCGGAACGTCGTCGGGGCGTCGGTCGGCGGCTGCTGGAGGGCGAAGATGGCGGTGCGGACCTCCTGGATGGTGGAGTCGAGTTCGTCCACCGCCCGGCCGAGTTCGTCGCCGACGTCGTCCCCGTCCCCGGACGGCGCGGCCGCCGAGCGCTTCTTCGTGCTCTCCAGCATCATCTCCGTCGCGAACAGCCGCTGGACCACGAGGTCGTGCAGGTCCCGCGCGATCCGGTCGCGGTCCTCGTAGACGGCCAGCTGTTCCCGGTCGTGCTGCGCGTCCGCCAGGACCAGGGCCAGCGCGGCCTGGGAGGCGAACTGCGAGGCCAGCAGCCGGTCCACCGCGTCGTACGGGCGACCGCCGCGGGCCCGCGGCAGGGCGAGGGTGCCGATCAGCTGGCCGCTGCTCTGGAGCGGGAGCATCATGCTCGGGCCGAACCGTTCCCGCACGTGCGTGGTCATCCGCGGGTCCGTCGCCGAGTCCTCGATGAAGACCGGTTCGCCGCCGAGGAGTTGTTCCAGGACCGCCGAGCCGGGAGCGATGGCCGTGCCGATCAGGTCCCCGGCGTCGCCGTGCGTGGAGGCGGCCACGATCTCCATGCCGCCCTCCGGGGTCGGCTGGAGCACCACCCCCGCCGCCGCGTCGGCGAGCAGCCGGGCCCGTTCGGCCACGCACATCAGCGCGTCGGCGGCCGGGCGGCCGGCCAGCAGGGCCGTGGTCACGGCGGCGGCGCCCTCGATCCAGCGCTCCCGGCGGCGCGCCGTCTCGTACAGCCGGGCGTTGCCGATCGCTATCCCCGCCTGGGCGGCCAGGACCCGCATCAGTGCGAGGTCCGCGTCGGTGAACGGGCCGCCGCCCTGCTTCTCGGTGAGGTAGAGGTTGCCGAACACCTCCGTGTGGACCCGGATCGGCACGCCCAGGAAGCTGCGCATGGGGGGATGGCCCGGGGGGAACCCGGCCGAGCGCGGGTCCTTCGACAGGTCCTCCAGCATCAGCGGGCGCGGATCGTCGATCAGCGCGCCGATCACGCCCGTACGGCCGTCGGGCAGGCGGGGGATCGCGGCGCGCTCCGCCGCGCTCAGCCCGGCCGTGTACAGCCCGGTCAGCCGCAGGCGCGGGGGGGGGGCGCACCCCCCCCACCCCCCCCCCGGCGGGGGCCCCCCCCCACCCCTGTGCGCCGTGGCTCAGCCCTTGCTGACCGCCAGCAGGATCTCCGGCAGCTTCCGCGCGACCGTCGGCGCCGCCAGCCGCAGCCCCGCCCAGGCGGCCAGGGTGCCCCAGGCCGCGCCCAGGGGGAGCAGGATCCAGGTGAGGGACGCGTGGTCCGCCACGTTCAGGTAGACCGCCAGGGCGATCACCGGGGAGCAGATCACCGCGGAGGCGAGCATGCCGCCGAAGATGCCCGCCCAGGCGAGCCCGGCCTGTCCCGGGGCCACGTTCTTGAACGCGCCGTCCGTCGGGATCGAGTACGGGAAGCGGGCCGAGGCCAGCGCGCCCGTGCACAGCATCGAGCCGAGCAGGGCCAGGCCCATCCCGAGTCCGGCCGGGAGGCGGCTCCAGTCGTGCAGCAGCGCCGTCGTGACCGCCGTGACCAGCACCGTGTACGGGACGGTGACGAGGGCCAGGGCGTACGCGCGGGCCCGCAGCTCGGCGAAGGCGTCCCGCGTCGTGGAGATGGTCTGCGCGACCATCCAGAACGCCGAGGTGTCCTGGCCGAACTGGTTGTACATCTGGACGCCGAGCATGCCCGTGCCGAAGCAGGCCAGGTACACCGACCCTGTGCCCTGGAGGGCGTTGAAGACCGGGATGATCAGGCCGACCGCCAGGGCCGTGACCCACGCCGACTTCGTCTTCGGGTCGCGGACCACGTACCGCAGCGTGCGCTGCATGACCGCGCCCGTCCGCCCGGCCGGCAGGAACGCCCAGGCGCCGGCGCCGCCCGCGGCCTCCCGCTTCGACGGCTTCGCCGCCGCGATCGTCGAGCCGTCGGGGGTGACCATCAGGCTGGTCAGGCTGCGCTCCCAGAACCACAGGAGCAGCACCAGCGCGAGGAGCGTCACCGCCAGCTGGCCCGCCGCCACGCCGTACGCGCCCTTGCTCGCCGAGTCCACCATGCCGATGGCCGACGCCGGCGGCAGCCACCGCACCACCGCCTCGGCCGGCTCCAGCGTGGTGAGGCCGCCCGACTGGGACAGGCGCTGGCCGGCGAAGTTCGCCACCTGCGCGCCGATCGCGATCAGCAGGCCGCTGAGCAGCGCGAGGTCGCGCCCCTTGCGGCTGGTCAGCAGTCGGACGTTGGCCGTGGCCACCGCGCGGGCCAGCGTGACGCAGCCCAGCAGCAGGAGCGGCACGGCCGGTACGGCGGCCACGATGCCCGCCGCGCCCCGCGCGACGGCCACCACGGAGCCCACCGCGAGGCAGACGGTGAACATCGGGCCGATGCCGACGAGCGAGGAGGCCAGCAGGGCCCGGACGAGCGGCCGAGGCCGCAGCGGCAGCATGACCAGCCGGCTCGGGTCGAGCGTCTCATCCCCGGCGGGGAAGAACAGCGGCATGAACGTCCAGCCGAGCGCGATGATCGCGGCGAGCAGCACGACGACCGTGCCGGCGTGCGCGTTCCCGTGCAGCACGGCCAGTCCGAGCATCGCGAAGAACGCCACCACCAGGGAGAACGCCAGCGAGCCGAAGTAGGCGGCCTTGCGCTTCGAGGAGCCCTTGAGTCCGTTGCGGATCAGCGAGAGCTTGAGGCGGACGAAGACCGAGGTCAGGTTGACGGCGGGGGCCGCGGCCGGTGTGGCGGCCGGGGCGGCCGCCGGGGCGGATGCGGATGCGGCGCTCATCGGGCGGCCTGCCCGCCGAGCCAGTCCAGGGAGTCGCCCGCGTCGCGCCCGCCCGCGCCGACCAGCTCCAGGAACGCGGCCTGCAGCGAGGGCGCGTCGCCCCGTACGTCGGCCAGCGGGCCCGCGGCGCGGATCCGGCCGGCGGCCATGACGGCGACCCAGTCGCACAGCGACTCGACGAGCTCCATGACGTGGGAGGAGAAGACGACCGTGGCACCGGAGGAGGTGTACCGCTCCAGCACCCCGCGGATGGTCTGCGCCGACACCGGGTCGACGCCCTCGAACGGCTCGTCCAGGAACAGTACTTCGGGGTTGTGCAGCAGGGCGGCGGCCAGGCCGATCTTCTTCCGCATGCCCGTCGAGTAGTCCACGACCAGCTTGTGCTGCGAGCCCGCGAGGTCCAGGACGTCCAGGAGCTGCGTCGCCCGCTTGTCGGTCTCCTCACCGGACAGGCCGCGCAGCCGGCCCATGTAGCCGAGCAGTTCGCGCCCCGACAGCCGCTCGAACAGCCGCAGGCCCTCGGGCAGCACGCCGATCCGCTGCTTCACCTGGACCGGGTCGCTCCACACGTCGTGTCCGGCCACGACGACCCGCCCCATGTCGGGGCGGAGCAGGCCGGTCACCATCGACAGCGTCGTCGTCTTGCCCGCGCCGTTCGGGCCGACCAGGCCGATGAACTTGCCCGCGGGCAGTTCCAGGTCGATCCCCGCGACCGCGACCTGCTCGCCGAAGCGCTTCCACAGGCCCTCGACCCGCACCGCCGCCCGTCCGGTGGACGGTGCGGATCGCGCACCGCCCGGTCCGTCCGTCCCACCCGTCGCAACTGCCTGGTCCGGCATGCGCCTGCCTCTCGTTCTGTTCCCCGTGGTCCTGCCTTCTTCACGATAGGAGGGCGGGGAGAGGCCGGGCAGTTACTTATGTCATGAGTTTCCGTACCGGAACGTCCCTGTTCCGAACGGGTCTGACCTGCGATCTTGTGGGGCCCTGTGGGCAGTCGGCCGTCCGGTGCGCGGTCGGGCGCCGCGGGGGTCAGGCGCCGCGCCGGTCCCGGTCCGCCGCGGCCTCGCGCCCGCAGGCGTACGCCAGCGCCGCGATCAGCTCCTCCGTGTCCGGCAGCCACCGGTTGGCCGGGGTGGGCCGGCGCGCCCACTGGACCGAGCCCCGGCCGCCGAAGCGGGTGGGCGGGGCGGCCACGTACTCGCCCTCGCCCCGAGCGGCGAGGTCGAGGGAGGCCGGAGACCAGCCGAGCCCCCGCACCAGGTCCGCCACCTTCGCCCCGGCGCCCGGCAGGACGAAGAACAGCATCCGGTGGTCGGGGGTGAGGGCGACCGGCCCGAGCGTGCGCTCCATCCGCTCCAGCCGCGCCAGTGCCAGGAACCCGGCCGAGTCCGGCACGTCCAGCGCGTCGAAGGTCCGGCCCGTCGGCAGCAGGATCGAGGCCTCGGGGTGCTTCGCCCAGATCCGCCGCACCTGGACCGCGCTGCCCGTGGCCAGCGGCGCCCAGTCCTTCACCGTGGGGTGCGCGCCCGGCGCCGGGCAGTCCTGCGCCCCGCACGAGCACAGCTCCCGCCCGTCCTCGGACTCCAGCCAGGTGCCGGCGAAGACGTCCCAGTGCCGTTCTTCCGTGTACCGCACGGCATGGTCCAGCAGCTGCTCGCCGCGCTGCTTGGGGATGGGTGCCGTCTCCGTGACTCCGATGGTCTCTTCCACGCCCATCACAACTCCCGGGGTCACTGGGGGTTACGGGCGTAAACCGGCCGGTGGGCGGAGCATCGATCCTGCATACGGGGCGCACTGATGCACGTGTGGGGGCGCGTAGGAGGTCGGGGCGCCGGAGTTGGGTAGCGACACGACGCAGAGCGGATGATTCTCCGCACATCAGGCGGGAAGTGATCATTCCAACGATCACCCGCGGCTACTGGGGGTTTTCATGGCAGCCAGGCCTCTCGTCGCGCGCCAGCCGAATGAACGGCTACAGGCGCTCATCCAGGAAGCCGGGTGCTCGAACGCCGGGCTCGCCCGGCGCGTCAACATGTGCGGGGCCGAACACGGCCTCGATCTCCGCTACGACAAGACCTCCGTGGCCCGGTGGTTGGGCGGCCCCCACCCCCCCCGCCCGGC
>NZ_JBHYVA010000071.1:0-19932 GCF_042750055.1 Streptomyces sp. NPDC059456 | reverse complement strand
ACGCCCGGTTACATTCCGAACCCGGAAGCTAAGCCTTTCAGCGCCGATGGTACTGCAGGGGGGACCCTGTGGGAGAGTAGGACGCCGCCGAACAACCCGCCCTTTTAGCTCAGTCGGTAGAGCGTCTCCATGGTAAGGAGAAGGTCAACGGTTCGATTCCGTTAAAGGGCTCCACTGAAAAGGCCCCCGCCATCTGGCGGGGGCCTTTTTGCGTTGGCGGACTGCGCCACCCCTGGCTAAAGTGGGGTGAAAGGGTATGAAAGGTACGACCGGCGGGTTCGACGTGCCCCGTGGGGCCCGTCCGGCCGGCCTGGGAGGCGTGATGTCCCTACCCCCCGATGCGGCGGCGCCGCAGCACGTGCAGAGCGACCCGGAAGACGTCCTCAAGCAGGTCGGAGCGTCGTGGCGGTGGGCGCTCGGCTTCGCCCTCGCGACCCTGATCCCGGGCATTCTGGTACTCGTATGGCCCGATGAGACGCTGCACATCCTGGCCGTCATCATCGGTCTGCAACTCCTCGTCGCAGGAGTCTTCCGGTTCGTCACGGCCTTCTCGCACAGCAGCGACGGAGGCAGCAGACTCGCGAGCGTCCTCGTCGCCCTGCTGGCGTTCCTGGCCGGTGTCCTCGTGCTGCGGCATCCCATGCAGACGATCGGGGCGCTGTCCCTGATCCTCGGAGTGTTCTGGCTGCTGACCGGAGTGCTCACGGCCTACGTCGCCATCGCCGACCGGGGCCTCGTGCACCGGGGTCTGCTGTTCGGCCTGGGCGTCCTCGGCACCGTCGCCGGCATCGTCGTGCTCTGCTTCCCGGTCGACTCCGCGGTCGCCCTCACCCGGCTGCTGGGCCTGTGGCTCGTCCTGCTCGGCGTCTTCGAAGTGGTGATGGCGTTCGCCCTGCGTTCCGCCACCCGCAGCATCAGGTCCGCGCCCCCGGCGTGAGCCGCCGGCCGCGCCGGGGGCCGGGCTAGTCGCCCTCGCGCGGCTGGGGAACGCGGAAGGCGAGGATCGCCATGTCGTCCGAGGCGGGTTCCGCCGCGAAGCGCTCCACCGCCCGCAGGACGCGGGCGGCGACCGCGCCGGCGGTCAGGCCCGTGCAGGTGGTGAGGACGTCCGTGAGGCCGTCGTCGCCGAGCATGCGGGTGCCCTCGCGGCGCTCGGTCACACCGTCCGTGACACACAGGAGCACGTCGCCCGGGTCCAGCGTGAGGGTCTGCTCGTAGAGGTCCAGGTCGTCGATCACGCCCAGCAGCGGCTGCGGGTCCGCGGCCGGGGTGACCCGGCCGTCCGGGCGCAGGCGCAGCGGCAGCGGATGCCCGGCGCACACGACCTTCATGAGGGCGCCGCCGTCGGGCTGCGGGTGGAGCTCTCCGTAGAGGAGGGTGAGGAAGCGGCTGCGGGCGCCCTCGTCGAGGATGGCCGCGTTGAGCCGCTCCAGGACCGCGGGGCCGCCGAGGCCCTCGCGGGCCAGCAGGCGCAGGGCGTGCCGGGCGAGACCGGTGACGGCGGCGGCCTCCGGGCCCGTACCGCAGACGTCGCCGATGGCGAAGCCGTACGCGCCGTCCCGGATCGGGAACACGTCGTAGAAGTCGCCGCCCACCTCGTTGCCCTCGCCGGCCGCGCGGTAGATGACCTCGACCTCCATGCCGGGGATCGCGGGTGAGCCGGGCGGGAGCAGGCTGCGCTGGAGGGAGCGGCTGATGGCGGTGCGCTCGGAGTAGAGGCGGGCGTTGTCCAGGGCGAGGGCGGCCCGGCGGGAGAGGTCCTCGGCGAGTTCGAGGATCTCCTGGCGGAAGTGCTCCTCGGACGGCTTTCCGAGGGTCAGCATGCCGATCACGCGGTTGCGGGCCAGCAGGGGCAGGACGACGGTCTCCCCGCCGACCGCCAGCGCCGTCTCGGGCCAGGGGCGGGCGCCGGCCTCGCGGACCGGTTCGGGCGGGCTGACGCGGGACAGCAGGGCCTTGAGGCCGTCGATGCGTTCCTCGTCCTCGTGCAGGACGTAGGAGAGGTACGGGTCGGAGGACTGGTCGGCGATGGTGTAGACGGCACACCAGGTGGCCAGCGTCGGGACGGTCATCTGGGCCATGAGGGCCAGGGTCTGGTCCCGGTCGAGGGTGCCCGCGAGCAGGTCGGAGGCCTCGACGAGGAAGGACAGGGAGCCGCGGCGCAGCCGTTCCAGCTCGCCGAGGCGGGCGGATTCGACGGCGAGGGCGATGCGGTCGGCGGCGAACTGGAGCCGCAGGGCCTCGGCGTTGGAGTAGCGGCCCGGGTTCTCGGCGGCGACGCCGAGCGAGCCGGTGAGCCGGCCCTCGACCTTGAGCGGAACGGTGATCACCGAGCGCATGCCGGTGGCCTCCAGGAGCGGGACGGCTCCGGGGACGGCGGCGAGGTCGTCGTGGACGGCGGGCATGCGGGCGGAGCCGTACCGGTTGGTGCCGGCCTCGACGGGGACGCGGGCGAAGCGCTGGCGGGTGGAGGGGAGCCCGGTGGTGGCGCGCACTTCGAGCTCGGTCTCGTCGTCGGTGGCCAGCAGCAGGAACGCGGAGTCGGCGTCGAGCATGTCGCGGGCGCGTTCGACGGTGCGCTGGAGGAGTCCGTCGAGGTCGTCGGGGGCGGGGGAGCCGATGAAGACCTCGAAGGGGTCCACGGGGCGGGGCTCGGTGAGCTGGAGGCTGTCGGCGGCGGGCACCCGTACGGGGGTCTGGAGCAGGGCCCGCTCGTCGTCGTGGACCAGCAGGCAGACGATGGAGGGCTCGCCGTGGGCGTCGCGGACCCGCAGGTGGGAGGCGTACACGGGGATCACGCGGCCGTCGGCTCCGCGGATGCCGTAGCTGCCCTCCCAGCGGGACAGGCGTAGGGCCTCGGCGATGCCGGTGCCCGTGCCGGGGGTCTGGGGCCAGGCGGCGAGTTCGGCGAGCGGGCGGCCGACGACCTTCTCGGCGAGGTGGCCGAAGACGTGCTCGGCGTCCTCGTTCCACGCGGAGACGGCGTCGGAGGCGTCGATCTGGAGGACGGCGACGCGGACCCGGCTGTCGGCGAGGGGGAGGAGGCGGTCGGGGACGACGGGGCCGGCGGAGCGGGTACCGACCGGCCGGTCCGGGAGGTCGAGCCGGAACCACACGTGTTTGTGGGTGGCGGTGTACTCGACTCCCCAACGGGTGGCGAGGGCGGCGCAGAGCATCAGCCCGCGGCCGTTCTCCCGGTCGGGGTCGGCGTACGGGCGCTCGCCGGGGTGCTGGAGCGGCAGCTCGCGTTCGGGATACCGGTCGGCGATCTCGACCCGGACCCCGTCCCCGGAGCGCAGGCACAGGACCTCGGCCCTGGTTCCGGCGTGGACCACGGCGTTGGTGACGAGCTCGCTGGTGAGGACCACGGCGTCGTCGACGATGTCCGCGAAGCCCCATCCCTGGAGGGTGTCGCGGACGAACGCGCGGGCCGCGGCGACCGAGCGCCCGAGGGGGTCGAAGCTGGCAGCCGCCCGAGCCGTGATCACGAGTCTCCTTCGACGCGGTTGGACATCGGGTGCCAGGTTACTTACCTTCGCGGTCGGCTTGGTGCCGTCGTCCGGGATTCCACTCGCAGGGTGCGGCCGGTGTGCGATGGTGCCGAAGTGTTATGGCCGGGTTCGGCCAGGGTGAAACACTGGGCAGGATGGGACAGCCGGGCGTGCGACTCGCCGGGTTCGGTGGAACAGCGGTCGACCCTTTCGGGAGGGACACGGTGGAGTCTGGCGCAGCGGTGCGGCGTACGGGAACGCGCCCGAAAGGCGGGAGGTCCCGCCGGAACGGCACGACGGAAGTCGATACCGCCGCCCTGAACCGGCTGCTCACGGCCCTGGTGTCGATGCGGGACGGGAATTTCCGCAAGCGGCTGACGGTGTCCGGCGAGGGCGTGATGGCGGAGATCGCCGCCGTCTACAACGAGGTCGCCGACCGTAACCTCCATCTGACCGGTGAGCTCTCGCGGGTGCGGCGGATGGTGGGCCGCGAGGGGAAGCTGAGCGAACGGCTGGAAACAGGTGCCTGCGAGGGCTCCTGGGCGGCCGCGATCGACGCCTCGAACCAGCTGGTGGACGATCTTGCGCGGCCGGTGTCCGAAGTGGGCCGGGTGCTGTCGGCGGTCGCCGAGGGTGATCTGGACCAGCGGATGGACCTGCGGACGCAGAGCCCGGACGGGGTGGGGCATCCGCTGCGCGGTGAGTTCCTGAAGGTCGGGCGCACGGTCAACAACCTGGTCGACCAGCTGTCCGCGTTCACCGACGAGGTGACGCGCGTGGCGCTGGAGGTCGGTACCGAGGGCAAGCTCGGCGGGCAGGCCCAAGTGCGCGGAATGTCGGGTTCTTGGAAGGACCTGACCGACTCCGTCAACACGATGGCGTACCGGCTCACCGCCCAGGTGCGTGACATCGCCCTCGTCACGACGGCGGTGGCGAAGGGCGATCTGTCGCGCAAGGTCACGGTGCACGTGGCCGGCGAGATGCTCCAGCTGAAGAACACCGTGAACACGATGGTGGACCAGCTGTCGTCGTTCTCCTCCGAGGTGACCCGCGTGGCCCGTGAGGTGGGCACGGAGGGTGAGCTGGGCGGTCAGGCGAAGGTGCCCGGCGTCGCGGGCGTGTGGAAGGACCTGACCGACTCCGTCAACACGATGGCGGGCAACCTGACGGCCCAGGTGCGGGGGATCGCGCAGGTCACGACGGCCGTCGCCAATGGTGATCTGTCGCAGAAGGTACGGGTCAGCGCGCGCGGCGAGGTGGCGCAGCTGGCCGAAACGATCAATCAGATGACGGAGACCCTGCGCACCTTCGCGGACGAGGTCACGCGGGTGGCCAGCGAGGTCGGGGCGAAGGGTCTGCTGGGCGGTCAGGCGCAGGTGCCGGGTGCGGCGGGGACGTGGAAGGACCTCACCGATTCGGTGAACACGGTCTTCCGCAACCTCACCACGCAGGTGCGGGACATCGCGCAGGTGACGACGGCGGTGGCCAACGGCGATCTGTCGCAGAAGGTCACGGTGGACGTGGCCGGCGAGATGCTGGAGCTGAAGAACACCGTCAACACGATGGTGGACCAGCTCCAGTCCTTCGGTGCGGAAGTGACGCGGGTGGCCCGTGAGGTCGGCGTCGAGGGTGAGCTGGGCGGTCAGGCGCAGGTGCCGGGTGCGGCGGGGACGTGGAAGGACCTCACCGATTCGGTGAACACGGCCTTCCGCAACCTCACCGGCCAGGTCCGCAACATCGCGCAGGTGACGACGGCGGTGGCCAACGGCGATCTGTCGCAGAAGGTCACCGTGGACGTCTCGGGCGAGATGCTCCAGCTGAAGAACACCGTGAACACGATGGTGGACCAGCTGTCGAGCTTCGCCGACCAGGTCACGCGGATGGCGCGGGACGTGGGTACGGAGGGCCGCCTCGGCGGTCAGGCGCGCGTCGAGGGGGTGTCGGGGACGTGGAAGGAGCTCACGGACTCCGTCAACTTCATGGCCGGCAACCTGACCTCCCAGGTGCGGCAGATCGCCCAGGTGACCACGGCGGTGGCCCGCGGCGACCTCTCCCAGAAGATCGACGTGGATGCGCGCGGCGAGATCCTGGAGCTGAAGAACACCATCAACACGATGGTGGACCAGCTCTCGGCGTTCGCGGAGCAGGTGACCCGGGTGGCCCGGGACGTGGGTACGGAGGGCCGCCTGGGAGGCCAGGCGCAGGTGCCCGGGGTGGCCGGCGTGTGGCGCGACCTCACGGACTCGGTGAACGGCATGGCCGGGAACCTGACCTCGCAGGTGCGCAACATCGCGCAGGTGGCGACGGCAGTGGCCCGCGGTGACCTGTCGCAGAAGATCGACGTGGATGCGCGCGGCGAGATCCTGGAGCTGAAGAACACCCTCAACACGATGGTGGACCAGCTCTCGAACTTCGCGGAACAGGTGACCCGGGTGGCCCGTGAGGTGGGCACCGAGGGCATCCTGGGCGGTCAGGCCGAGGTGAAGGGCGTCTCGGGCACCTGGAAGGACCTCACGCAGTCCGTCAACTTCATGGCGAACAACCTGACCTCGCAGGTGCGCAACATCGCCGAGGTGACGACGGCGGTCGCGATGGGCGACCTCTCCAAGAAGATCACCGTGGACGCCAAGGGCGAGATCCTCGAACTCGTCACGACCGTCAACACGATGGTCGACCAGCTGTCCTCGTTCGCGGAGCAGGTGACCCGGGTCGCCCGCGAGGTGGGTTCCGAGGGCATCCTCGGCGGCCAGGCCCGGGTGCGCGGGGTGACGGGCATCTGGAAGGACCTCACCGACAACGTCAACCTGATGGCCAACAACCTGACGTCGCAGGTGCGCAACATCTCGCAGGTCTCGGCGGCGGTCGCCAACGGTGATCTGACGAAGAAGGTCACGGTGGAGGCCCGGGGCGAGGTCGCGCAGCTCGCCGACACGGTCAACACGATGGTCAAGACCCTGTCCTCGTTCGCGGACGAGGTCACGCGCGTGGCCCGCGAGGTGGGTACGGAGGGCCGGCTCGGGGGCCAGGCGCACGTGCCGGGTGTGTCCGGGACGTGGAAGGACCTCACCGATTCGGTGAACTTCATGGCCTCCAACCTCACCGGTCAGGTGCGGCAGATCGCCATGGTCACGACCGCCATCGCCAAGGGCGACATGACCAAGAAGATCGACATCGATGCGCGCGGCGAGATCCTGGAGCTCAAGACCACCATCAACACGATGGTCGACCAGCTGTCCTCGTTCGCCGACCAGGTGACCCGGGTGGCCCGCGAGGTGGGCACCGAGGGCATCCTGGGCGGTCAGGCGCGGGTGCGGGACGTGGACGGCACCTGGCGCGACCTCACGGAGTCCGTGAACGAGATGGCCGGCAACCTCACCCGGCAGGTGCGCGCGATCGCGGCCGTGGCCACCGCGGTGACCCGCGGCGACCTCAACCTGAAGATCGACGTGGACGCGGCGGGCGAGATCCAGGTCCTGCAGGACAACATCAACACGATGATCGCCAACCTGCGCGACACCACCTTGGCCAACAAGGAGCAGGACTGGCTGAAGGGCAACCTCGCCCGGATCTCCGCCCTGATGCAGGGCCGCCGCGAACTGGACGACGTGGCCTCGCTCATCATGAGCGAGCTGACCCCGGTGGTCTCGGCGCAGCACGGTGCGTTCTTCCTGGTGCTGCCGACCGGCGGGAGCACCGAGATCGGGGCGGAGGGCGGCCCGGACGGCTCGTACGAGCTGCGGATGCGCGGGAGTTACGCGTACGCGGGCGGTCAGATGCCCATGTCCTTCCGGCCGGGGGAGGGGCTGATCGGGACCGTCGCGGAGGAGAAGCGGACGATCCTCGTCGAGAACACCCCGCCCGGTTACCTGAAGATCTCCTCGGGGCTCGGCGAGGCGCCGCCGGCGCACGTGATCGTGCTGCCGGTGCTGTTCGAGGGGAAGGTGCTCGGCGTCATCGAGCTGGCGTCCTTCCAGCCCTTCACGCAGATCCAGAAGGACTTCCTGAGCCAGATCGCCGAGATGATCGGTACGAGCGTCAACACGATCAGCGTCAACTCCAAGACGGAGATGCTGCTCAAGCAGTCGCAGGAGATGACCGAGCAGCTGCGCGAGCGCTCCGACGAGCTGGAGAACCGGCAGAAGGCGCTGCAGGCCGCCAACGCCGAACTGGAGGAGAAGGCGGAGCTGCTGGCCCAGCAGAACCGGGACATCGAGGTGAAGAACACCGAGATCGAGGAGGCCCGGCAGGTCCTGGAGGAGCGTGCCGAGCAGCTCGCGGTCTCGATGCGCTACAAGTCGGAGTTCCTGGCGAACATGTCGCACGAACTGCGCACGCCGCTGAACTCGCTGCTGATCCTGGCGAAGCTGCTCGCCGACAACGCGGACGAGAACCTGTCCCCGAAGCAGGTGGAGTTCGCCGAGACCATCCACGGGGCGGGTTCGGACCTGCTCCAGCTGATCAACGACATCCTGGACCTGTCGAAGGTCGAGGCCGGGAAGATGGACGTCTCGCCGACCCGGATCGCGCTCGTGCAGCTGGTGGACTACGTGGAGGCGACGTTCCGGCCGCTGACCGCGGAGAAGGGCCTGGACTTCTCGGTGCGGGTCTCCCCGGAACTTCCGGCGACGCTGCACACGGACGAGCAGCGGCTGCTCCAGGTGCTGCGCAACCTGCTGTCGAACGCGGTGAAGTTCACCGACACCGGGGCGGTGGAGCTGGTGATCCGGCCGGCCGGTTCGGACGTGCCGACGGCGATCCGGGAGCAGCTGCTGGAGGCCGGTTCGCTGCGGGAGGCGGACGCGGACCTGATCGCCTTCTCGGTGACGGACACCGGCATCGGGATCGCGGCGAGCAAGATGCTGGTGATCTTCGAGGCGTTCAAGCAGGCCGACGGGACGACCAGCAGGAAGTACGGCGGCACCGGGCTCGGGCTGTCCATCAGCCGGGAGATCGCCCGGCTGCTGGGCGGCGAGATCCATGCGGCGAGCGAGCCCGGCCGCGGGTCCACGTTCACGCTGTACCTGCCGCTGCACCCGAGCGAGTTGCCGCCGCAGGGGTACGCGCCGCCCACGCCGGGCGGTGCGCGCGGCGAGGTGTACCGCAGGCAGGCGGAGGGGGCGCGGCCCGCGCTGCCGGCGGCCCCGGTGGCGCCCGTCCCCGTACCGCAGGCGCAGCCGCAGCACGTGCGGCCCGGGCTGCCGGCCGGTGAGCCGGTCGGTCAGGGGCAGGGCGGCGCCGCGCTGTTCCGGCGGCGGCGCAAGGCGCTGAGCGATCTGGAGCCGCGTACGGCGGTGCCGGGACAGCCGAACGTACAGGGGCCCGAGGACGGTTGGGCCAACCCGGAGCAGGAACTTCCGGTGGTGCCCCGGACGTACGACTTCCACGGTGAGAAGGTGCTCATCGTCGACGACGACGTCCGCAACGTGTTCGCGCTGACGAGCGTGCTGGAGCAGCACGGGCTGGCGGTGCTGTACGCGGAGAACGGCC
Source organism: Streptomyces sp. NPDC059456 (assembly GCF_042750055.1). Classification (NCBI taxonomy): domain Bacteria; kingdom Bacillati; phylum Actinomycetota; class Actinomycetes; order Kitasatosporales; family Streptomycetaceae; genus Streptomyces; species Streptomyces sp. NPDC059456. Next base: position 10,954 of record NZ_JBHYVA010000071.1, on the reverse strand, counting down.
GGGAGGGCATCGAGGTCCTGGAGCAGCACGACGACGTGACCGTCGTGCTGATGGACATCATGATGCCCGAGATGGACGGGTACGCGACGACCTCGGCGATCCGGCGGATGCCGCAGTTCGCCGGCCTGCCGATCATCGCGCTGACGGCCAAGGCGATGAAGGGCGACCGGGAGAAGGCGATCGATTCCGGAGCGTCCGACTACGTCACCAAGCCGGTCGACCCGGATTACCTGCTGTCGGTCATGGAACAGTGGATGCGGGGCAAGTGATCGACGGGCGAGCGCTCTGATACCAATTGCTGACTGACTGTGGCGAAAGCGGTGTGGAAGGGCGGGAAGCGGGGAACCTTCTGCTCCCCCACACCGTTTCTGCTTCGTGCACAGTGACATCTTGGTGACAGGGTGTGGCGATCTCGGGACTGGGGCTACGATGACCGGCACAAGGACGGACGGCGCAAGGATGCCGTCCTCTTCTGGGGCGGGGCCCGGCGTACAGGCCGGTGCCAGGAGCCGGGGAGGCCCCACGCCGGGGCGAGGAGGACAGGGCATGGTGCAGAAAGCCAAGATCCTCCTGGTCGACGACCGGCCGGAGAATCTGCTGGCGCTGGAGGCCATCCTCTCCGCGCTCGATCAGACACTGGTCCGGGCGTCGTCGGGGGAGGAAGCGCTCAAGGCGCTGCTGACGGACGATTTCGCGGTCATCCTGCTGGATGTGCAGATGCCCGGGATGGACGGGTTCGAGACCGCCGCGCACATCAAGCGGCGCGAGCGGACCCGGGACATCCCGATCATCTTCCTCACCGCGATCAACCACGGTCCGCACCACACGTTCCGCGGCTACGCCGCCGGTGCGGTGGACTACATCTCCAAGCCCTTCGACCCGTGGGTGCTGCGGGCCAAGGTCTCGGTGTTCGTGGAGCTGTACACGAAGAACTGCCAGCTGCGGGAGCAGGCGGCGCTGCTGCGGCTCCAGCTGGAGGGCGGCGGTTCCAACGGCGACGGCAGCAAGGACACGGCCGGGCTGCTGGCCGAGCTCTCCGCGCGGCTCGCGGCGGTCGAGGAGCAGGCCGAGGCGCTGACCAAGCAGCTCGGCGAGGAGTCGGCCGACGCGCCGGTCGTGGCGACCGCGGCCCACCTGGAGCGCAAACTCACCGGACTGCGGCGGGCGCTCGACGCGCTGGAGCCCGGGGCCGGCGGGGGAGCACCGGTACTGCCCGCGCAGAGCTGAACGCAGAGCTGCCCGCGCAGGGCCGACCGCGGCGCTGAACGCAGAGCCGACCGCGGCGCTGAACACCGCGCACGGCGCACACGGCGCACACGGGTTTCCCGGCGGGCCGTCCGGGCGGGTGCCGGGTCGGCGCTCAGGCCGGCGCCCGGGTCTGGCGGACCGTCAAAGCGCTGATGCGGCACGCGACACGAACGGGTGAAGGGGTGGGCACGCGTGTCCACCGGCGCGCGCACCGGTAACCTCGGCCCCATGGCCTCACGTACGTCCGGCAAGGGTTCCCAGAGCACGGCGGGCACCGCGAAGGGCCGCACCGGCCGGACGACGGCGCCGGCGAAGAAGGCGGCCCCCGCCCGCAAGCCCGCCGCCAAGAAGGCCGCTGCGCCCCGGCGCGCCCCCGCCAAGAAGGTTGCGCCCAAGCCCGCACCGTCCCCGACCGGGGGCGTGCTGCGGCTGGTGCGCGCCGTGTGGCTGGGCTGCGCGCACGCGGTCGGTGCGGTCTTCCGCGGGATCGGCCAGGGGGCCAAGAACCTCGACCCCGCCCACCGCAAGGACGGCGTCGCCCTGCTGCTCCTCGCCCTCGCGCTGATCGTCGCCGCCGGTACCTGGTCGAACCTGAGCGGTCCCGTCGGGGATCTGGTCACGATGCTGGTCACCGGCGCCTTCGGGCGACTGGATCTGCTCGTGCCGATCCTGCTCGGCGTCATGGCGGTACGTTTCATCCGCCATCCCGAGCAGCCCGAAGCCAACGGCCGGATCGGCGTCGGACTTTCCGCGCTCGCCGTCGGGGTGCTCGGCCTCGTGCACATCGCCTGCGGGGCGCCCGGCCGCGACGAGGGCACCACCGCCATGCAGAACGCGGGCGGGCTGATCGGCTGGGCCGCCTCCAAGCCGCTGATCTTCACCATGGGCGCGCCGCTGGCCGTGCCGATGCTGGTGCTGCTCACGGTGTTCGGGCTGCTGGTGGTCACCGCGACCCCGGTCAACGCGATCCCGCAACGGCTGCGGCGGCTCGGCATCCGGCTCGGCATCATCGCCCCGAACGAGTACGACGAGGGGTTCGGGGAGGACGCCGCCGGGCGGCACGACCCCGAGCAGTGGCGGGCCCGTTCGGGTGCCGGCGGGCAGGGCGGTCCCGGCGGGCCGGCGGACGCGGATTCCGCCGACGCCGCCGAGGAGCAGGCGCTCGCCCGGCGGCGGCGCCCGCGCCGGAGCACCGCCCGGCCGGCCCTCGACCGGGAGATGGACGCCGTCGACGTGGCCGCGGCGGCCGCCGCCGCGCTGGACGGTGTGGTGCTGGGCGGGATGCCGCCCTCCCCGGTGGTCGCCGACCTCACGCACGGCATCTCCCCGAAGTCCGACGGCGTGGAGGCCACCGCCGCGGTGCCGCCCGCGCGGGTGGAGCGGTCCGAGCCCGTGGGGCGGCCCGAGCCCGCCGGGCCGGATCGGACCGAGCCGCCGCACGACACCACCGCCGCGGCTTCCGGGACCCTGTCGGTGCCGGACCTCACCAAGGCCCCTCCGGCGGCCCAGCCGCTGCCGCCCCGCGCCGAGCAGCTCCAGCTGCGCGGGGACATCACGTACGCCCTGCCCTCCCTCGACCTGCTGGAGAAGGGCGGGCCCGGCAAGACCCGCAGCGCCGCCAACGACGCGGTCGTCGCCTCGCTGCGCAACGTGTTCACCGAGTTCAAGGTCGACGCGGACGTCACCGGCTTCACCCGGGGGCCGACGGTCACCCGGTACGAGGTCACGCTGGGCGCCGCGGTCAAGGTCGAGCGGATCACCGCGCTCACCAAGAACATCGCGTACGCCGTGGCCTCGCCGGACGTCCGGATCATCAGCCCGATCCCGGGCAAGTCCGCGGTCGGCATCGAGATCCCGAACACCGACCGCGAGATGGTCAACCTGGGCGACGTGCTCCGGCTGGCGGACGCGGCCGAGGACGACCACCCGATGCTGGTGGCGCTCGGCAAGGACGTCGAGGGCGGCTACGTCATGGCCAACCTCGCGAAGATGCCGCACGTGCTCGTCGCCGGCGCCACCGGTTCCGGAAAGTCCTCCTGCATCAACTGCCTGATCACCTCGATCATGGTCCGGGCCACCCCGGAGGACGTCCGGATGGTGCTCGTCGACCCCAAACGGGTGGAGCTGACGGCGTACGAGGGCATCCCGCACCTGATCACGCCGATCATCACCAACCCCAAGCGGGCCGCCGAGGCGCTCCAGTGGGTCGTGCGCGAGATGGACCTGCGCTACGACGACCTGGCCGCCTTCGGCTACCGGCACATCGACGACTTCAACCGGGCCATCCGGGACGGCAAGATCAAACTGCCGCCGGGCAGCGAGCGGGAGCTCAGCCCGTACCCGTACCTGCTGGTGATCGTCGACGAGCTCGCCGACCTGATGATGGTGGCCCCGCGCGACGTCGAGGACTCGATCGTCCGGATCACCCAGCTGGCCCGCGCGGCCGGCATCCACCTGGTGCTCGCCACCCAGCGGCCCTCGGTGGACGTCGTGACCGGCCTGATCAAGGCGAACGTGCCCTCGCGGCTCGCGTTCGCCACCTCCTCGCTCGCCGACAGCCGGGTCATCCTCGACCAGCCGGGCGCCGAGAAGCTGATCGGCAAGGGCGACGGACTCTTCCTGCCGATGGGCGCCAACAAGCCGGTCCGCCTCCAGGGCGCGTTCGTCACCGAGGACGAGATCGCCGGGATCGTCCAGCACTGCAAGGACCAGATGGCCCCGGTCTTCCGGGACGACGTCACCGTCGGGCAGAAGCAGAAGAAGGAGATCGACGAGGAGATCGGCGACGACCTGGACCTGCTGTGCCAGGCGGCCGAACTGGTGGTCTCCACCCAGTTCGGGTCGACCTCGATGCTCCAGCGCAAGCTCAGGGTGGGCTTCGCCAAGGCCGGCCGGCTCATGGACCTCATGGAGTCGCGGGGCATCGTCGGCCCGAGCGAGGGTTCGAAGGCGCGCGACGTCCTGGTGAAGGCGGACGAGCTGGACGGGGTCCTCGCCGTCATCCGCGGGGAGGACGGGCCGTAGCGGAAAACGCCGGCCCGCGGGCGCCCCGCGGATGCCCGGATCGGCGGTCATTCGGCGGGCAACCGTTTCCCCGGGGCCCGCGTCTAGTTGAGGGAGACGGCGGCTCCGCGCGCTGCGCCGGACCGCTGCACCGCCCCGGACGACCGCTCGCCATTCGGATGGCGTAGGAAGTCCACCCTCCGGTTGCTCCCCCCTTTCGTCACCCCCCTAGACTGGGAATCCAGCAGGTGGCTACACGCTCGAAAGGCGCCCTCGTGTCCATCGGCAAGTCCAACTCTCCCGAAGACGAGCGGCCTTCGACCGACGACCGGTCCGAGGACCGCATCATCGAACCCCCCGTCGAAGGACCGTCCATCGGGACGGCCCTCAAGACGGCCCGGATCGCCGCCGGGCTCACCGTCGACGAGGTCAGCTCCACCACCCGCGTGCGCATCCCGATCGTGCACGCGATCGAAACCGACGACTTCACGCGGTGCGGCGGCGACGTCTACGCCCGCGGTCACATCCGTACGCTCGCCCGCGCCGTGCACATCGATCCGGAACCCCTGGTCGACGCGTACGACGCGGCCCACGGCGGCCGGCCGGCGCCCACACCCGCCGCGCCCATGTTCGAAGCGGAACGGATCCGCCCCGAGCGGCAGCGGCCCAACTGGACCGCGGCCATGGTGGCCGCCATCGTCGCCGTGATCGGCTTCGTGGGCTTCACCGCGTTCGGCGGCGGCGACGTGAAGGACAAGCGGCCGGTGGCGGAAGGCTCCGCCCCGCAGGCCGCGCCCAAGCAGTCGGCCGGCAAGCCGGCCGCCCAGCCCCCGCAGGCCCCGCAGACCCCGAAGGCGCCCACGCCGGAGCCCTCGGACAGTGCGATCGCCGCCGCGCCCAAGGACCTCGTCACGGTCGTCCTGACGGCCAACGAGGGCGAGAGCTGGGTCTCCGCGAAGGACCACAGCGGCCGGCTGCTGTTCGACGGGACGCTGACCCCCGGCCAGTCCAAGACCTTCACGGACAAGGAATCCATCGACCTCGTCCTCGGTGACGCCGGGGTCGTGAAGCTCTTCGTGAACGGCAAGGAGATCAAGGACGATTTCCAGCCGGGTCAGGTGGAACGCCTCACATACACCAAGGACGATCCCCGCCAGGGACCGGCCCAGGCGGGCTGACACAGCCCTGAATGCTTGATTCCGGGTCCCCGGGGTGCTGCGCCGCACCCTGGGGATCTTGGTTTACCGGGACTTGGGGCAGGGGTCGGCGTTTGGACAAAGTAGTCTTGAGTCCATGCCCGAACGCCGTACCGTCGCCCTTGTCACTCTTGGCTGCGCCCGTAACGAGGTGGACTCGGAGGAGCTCGCAGGCCGCTTGGCGGCGGATGGCTGGGAGCTCGTCGAGGACGCCGCCGATGCGGACGTGGCCGTCGTCAACACCTGCGGCTTCGTCGAAGCCGCCAAAAAGGACTCCGTAGACGCCCTCCTGGAAGCCAACGATCTCAAGGATCACGGCAAGACCCAGGCCGTCGTCGCCGTCGGCTGTATGGCCGAGCGCTACGGCAAGGAACTCGCCGAAGCGCTCCCCGAGGCCGACGGCGTGCTCGGCTTCGACGACTACGCCGACATCTCCGACCGCCTCCAGACCATCCTCAACGGCGGCATCCACGCCTCCCACACCCCGCGTGACCGGCGCAAGCTGCTGCCGATCAGCCCCGCGGCCCGCCAGGACGCCGAGGTGGCCCTGCCCGGGCACGCCCAGGAGCCCGAGGCCGCCCCCGCGGACCTCCCCGAGGGCGTGGCCCCCGCCTCCGGGCCGCGCGCCCCGCTGCGCCGCCGCCTGGACAAGAGCCCCGTCGCCTCGGTCAAGCTCGCATCCGGCTGCGACCGCCGCTGCTCCTTCTGCGCCATCCCGTCCTTCCGCGGCTCGTTCATCTCCCGCCGCCCCAGTGACGTGCTGGGCGAGACCCGCTGGCTGGCCGAGCAGGGCGTCAAGGAGATCATGCTGGTCTCCGAGAACAACACCTCGTACGGCAAGGACCTCGGCGACATCCGCCTGCTGGAGACCCTGCTGCCCGAGCTGGCCGAGGTGGACGGCATCGAGCGCGTCCGCGTCAGCTACCTCCAGCCCGCCGAGATGCGGCCCGGCCTGATCGACGTACTGACCTCGACCCCCAAGGTCGTGCCCTACTTCGACCTGTCCTTCCAGCACTCGGCCCCCGACGTGCTGCGCGCCATGCGCCGCTTCGGCGACACCGACCGGTTCCTGGAGCTGCTGGACACCATCCGCACCAAGGCCCCGCAGGCCGGCGTCCGGTCCAACTTCATCGTCGGCTTCCCCGGCGAGAAGGAGTCGGACTTCAAGGAGCTGGAGCGTTTCCTCACCCACGCCCGCCTCGACGCGATCGGCGTCTTCGGCTACTCCGACGAGGACGGCACCGAGGCCGTCACCTACGAGAACAAGCTGGACGAGGACACGATCGCCGAGCGGCTGGCGCACATGCAGCGGCTCGCCGAGGAGCTCACCTCGCAGCGCGCGGAGGAGCGGATCGGGGAGACCCTGGAGGTGCTCGTCGAGTCCGTGGAAACGGTCGACGAGGACGGCGACGGTGCCTACGGTCGCGCCGCGCACCAGGCCCCCGAGACCGACGGCCAGGTCGTCTTCACCGACAGCACGGGGCTGGTGCCCGGCCGCATCGTGACGGCGAAGGTGGTCGGCACGCTGGGCGTGGACCTGGTGGCCGAGCCCCTGCACCTCGACGAGGAGGCGGCCGGATGACCGGAGTCCCGGCATCTGCGGCGGGCGGGACCGGCCGCCGGCCCGTGCCCGGCGCGAAGCTGGGGGCTGCGGCGGTCAATCAGGCCAGCCTGTGGAACATCGCCAACATCCTGACGATGATCCGGCTCGTCCTGGTGCCGGGATTCGTGTTGCTCCTCCTCGCCGACGGCGGGTACGACCCCGTGTGGCGGGCGCTGGCGTGGGCGGCGTTCGCCGTCGCCATGATCACGGACATCTTCGACGGGCACCTGGCCCGTACGTACAACCTGGTCACGGACTTCGGGAAGATCGCCGACCCCATCGCCGACAAGGCGATCATGGGGTCGGCATTGGTCTGTCTCTCCTGGCTGGGCGACCTGCCCTGGTGGGTGACCGGGGTGATCCTCGGGCGGGAACTCGGGATCACGCTCATGCGTTTCTGGGTCATCAGGTACGGAGTGATTCCCGCCAGCCGCGGCGGCAAGATGAAGACGCTGGCCCAGGGCACGGCGGTGGGCATGTACGTGCTCGCGCTGACCGGGCCGCTGGCGACGATGCGCTTCTGGGTGATGGCGGTCGCCGTCGTGCTGACCGTGGTCACCGGTTTGGATTACATCCGCCAGGCCGTGGTGCTCCGGCGCAAGGGCCTGGCCGCGGAGCAGGCCGCAAGGTGACAGACGCGGTGGGGGAATCCGCGGTGGCCGGTGGGGCGTCTTCGGGCGCCGCGGAAGCCGCCGCGGGGACCGGGGACACCACCGCGGTCGTCGCGGAGGCGCTGCGCCTCCTCGCGGAGAGTGACCAGACCCTCGCGGTCGCGGAGTCGCTGACGGGCGGGATGGTGGCCGCGGAGATCACGGGCGTCGCCGGGGCCTCCCGGTCCTTCCGCGGTTCGGTCACGGCGTACGCCACGGAGCTCAAGCACCGCATCCTGGGGGTGGACGCCGGGCTGCTGGCCGCCGAAGGCGCGGTGAACGCCCAGGTCGCGGCCGACATGGCGGCCGGCGTACGGCGCGTGCTGGGGGCATCGTGGGGGATCGCGACCACCGGGGTGGCCGGTCCGGACCCTCAGGACGGGCAGCCGGTGGGCACCGTTTTCATCGCCGTTGCGGGTCCGGCGGGCAGGAAAACCGTCCCGCTGAGGTTGAACGGCTCCCGTACGGAAATCCGTAGGGAGAGTGCACGGACAGTGCTCGAACTGCTCTTGAGCGAACTGCGCGAGAATGCGCGGGGGCAGGATACGGAACAGAACGGGGGGATTTGATGTTTGCAGCCCTGAGTGAACACGACATAGCTCCCCGCACGGCCGCGGCGCGAGGCGGTACGGTGGGGCGTGAAGGATGCGGCTACACGGTCAGAGGAGGGAGCCACCGATGATTCTGCTCCGTCGCCTGCTGGGTGACGTGCTGCGTCGGCAGCGCCAGCGCCAGGGCCGTACTCTGCGCGAAGTCTCCTCGTCCGCCCGAGTTTCTCTCGGCTATCTCTCCGAGGTGGAGCGGGGGCAGAAGGAGGCATCCTCCGAGCTGCTCTCCGCGATCTGCGACGCGTTGGACGTACGGATGTCCGAGCTGATGCGCGAAGTCAGCGACGAGCTGTCGCTGGCCGAGCTGGCGCAGTCGGCCGCGGCAAGTGAACCGGTGACGGTGCCGGTCCGCCCGATGCTCAATTCGGTCTCCGTGACTTCGGTCGCGGGCGGTCCGGAGCGGGTGACCATCAAGGCGCCTGCGGAAGCGGTGAATGTCGTGGCCGCGTGAGCCCGATGCGCGTGCTGTGAAGAAATGAGCGTGGCCGGAGCCCCGGCCGGTGCGTGATGCACCGGCCGGGGCTCCGTGCCGTTCGGCCGCCGTTCTGGGTGCGCGGCCCGGGGGCTTACGGGAGGATGGGACGAGTCCGGATCGCGGCCCTGATCCCGGGAGGCAGCCGTGCGGCCGTTACGACGCATACCCCCGGTGGTGCCGTTCGCGCTGGTGCTGGGCGTGCTGTGGTGGTGGGCGGTGCTGCGGCTCGCGTGGGTGCCGGGCGAGGCCGGGCCGGTCGAGGGCGCGGTGGCCGTGGGCGGCTGGGGGCTGGGGCTGCTTCCGGTGCACTGTGCGCAGGGGCCCGTACGCAGGGCCCGGCGCGCGGCGCTGACCGAGGCGCCGGAAGTGCCCGACGGGGCGGCGGCGGCCCGGGAACCGGCGGCCGGTGCGGCCGTCACCAGGGCATCGACACTCCGCCGTTCGGGCGGAGGATCTGGCCCGTCATGAAGGACGAGGCGTCCGAGGCGAGGTAGAGCACGGCCTGGGCGATGTCCTCGGGTTCGCCGACCCGGCGCAGGGGGGACATCCGGACCATCGCGGCCTCGGTCTGTTCCTGGACCTCGGGGTCGTGCCGGCCGGTCATGGGGGTGCGGATCCAGCCCGGGGCGACGGCGTTGACGCGGATGCCGTGGGGGCCGGCCTCGGTGGCGAGGGTCTTGGTGAGCTGGACGACGGCGGCCTTGGCGGCGCTGTAGCAGAGCAGGCCTGGCTGGGCGGCGTCCACGGCGCCGGAGGCCATGGTGATGATCGACCCGGGTCGGCGGGCCGCGATCATGGCCCGCGCGGCCTCCTGGCAGGTGCGCAGGACCCCCTTGAAGTTGATCTCCAGGACCCGGTCGAGGTCCTCGTCGTCGGTCTCCAGGACGCTGCTGGTGTGCATGATCCCGGCGATGGCCGCGGTGATGTCGAGGGGTCCGGCGGCCGCGACGGCGCAGCGCAGGGCGGCGCGGTCGGTGACGTCGAGGGGGTGGAGGGTGGCGGATCCGCCGGCCTTGGCGACGAGCTCGGCGGTCTCGGCGAGACCGTGCTCGTCGCGGTCGGCGCAGTGCACGGCGGCGCCCGCCCCGGCGAGGAGGACGGCGGTGGCACGGCCTATGCCGCTCGCGGCGCCGGTGATCAGGGCGGCCTTGCCGGTGAGGTCGTACGCGGCTCTGGGTGTGGGCATGCCGGGACCGTACGACCAGATCTGACGGAGCGTCAACTATGGTGTCGGGCCTGATTGGCAGCGGGGGCACCAGTACGTGGGACGGTCGTCCTGGGGGGCCTCGCGGACCGGGGTGCCGCAGCGCAGGCAGGGGCGGTGGGCGCGGCCGTACACGAACAGCTCCTGGCCGCGGCGGCGGACGCCGGTGGTGTTGCGGGTCCCGCTGTCGCCGGTGTTGGCGCGCAGGAGGCGGTGGGCGGCTGCGGCCAGGCGGACGGCGGTGGTGGCGGGGTCGGGGAGGTCGCCGACCGGGGTCCAGGGGGTGACCTGGGCCAGGTAGCAGAGCTCGCTCTTGAAGATGTTGCCGATGCCGGCGAGGTTGCGCTGGTCGAGGAGGGCCTCGCCGAGGGGGCGGCCGGGGGTGGCGAGGAGGTTGGCGGCGGCCCGTTCGGCGTCCCAGTCCGGGCCGAGGAGGTCGGGGCCCAGGTGGCCGACGGCGCGGCCCTCGTCGGTGGTGCGCAGCAGTTCGACGACGGGGAGGCGGTAGCCGACCGCGGTGTGCCGGGCGGTGCCGAGGACGGCGCGGATCTCGTGGTCGGGGCCGCCGTGCCAGGCACCGTGCGCGGGGAAGACGCGCCAGGAGCCGTCCATGCCGAGGTGGGTGTGGAGGGTGAGGCCGCCTTCGAAGCGGGCGAGGAGGTGTTTGCCGCGCGGGACGACCTCCAGGGTGGTGCGGCCGGTGAGGTCGGAGGTGGCGAAGCGCGGGACGCGCAGGTCGCAGCGGGTCAGCTCGTGTCCGGCCAGGGCCGAGTGCAGGCGGGCGGCCGCGCGCCAGATGCTGTCTCCTTCGGGCATGGCGCCATTGTCGCCCCGGGGACGGGCGATGCCCCCCCCCCGGCGCGGCGGCGCCGGGGGGGGGCGCGGGGCGGCGCCGGGCCCGCGGCTTGATAAAAAAAAAAACACCCCCCCAAACCAAATTTCTCAGGCCGCGTGGCGTGCGCGCTCT
>NZ_JBHYVA010000070.1:0-20006 GCF_042750055.1 Streptomyces sp. NPDC059456 | reverse complement strand
GGGTGCGGGTAGGGTTTGCGTGCTCACGCCGGCAGGGCCATGAGGAGCAGCGGCCGGGTGGTGGGGCGGACGGATCCGCCCTCGGGTTCGAGGGTGAGTCCGACCCCGGAGGCACTCTGGATGCCGCCCTGGAGGAGCATGGCCCCGTCGTGCGCCACGAGTCCGGCGGGACGCATGGTGCCGTGGTCGTCGAACCAGAGCTGGTACGTCCTGCCCGCGCCGGGTTCGGGGAGCCCGGCGCCGACGAAGACCGCCTTGTTCTGCGCCCTGGAGCTGACCACGGAGGTGGTCGCGCCGGTCGCGGTGCGGCCCCGCACCGTACGGGCGTCGGGCGCGGACATGACCGCGCTGAGGTCCTGGAGGCTGCGTTCGGAGGCCTGGACCTGCTGGAGGGCCTCCTCGGTGCGCTGGTTCTGCATGATGCTGACGCCTCCGAGCACGGCCGCCGTGGCGAGGCTCGCGGCGATGGCCAGCACGGTGGCCCTGCGGCGCAGGACCGCGGCGAACGTGATCGGCCTGCCCACGGACGGCAGCACCGGGGGCAGCTGGCGGACCGATTCGATGCCGTGCAGGACCGCGTCCTTCATCTGCGGGGGCGGCGCCAGGGTGGCGGCTCCGGCCAGGCGGGCGGCGGTGGCGGAGAATTCGGCCACCTCCTGCAGACAGGACGGGCAGTCGGCGAGGTGTGCCTCGAACACCTCGTGCTCCGCCGGTGTCAGGGCGTGGAGGGCGTACGCGCCGGTGAGGGTGTGCAGTTCCCCGTCGTGCTTCATGTGGTCACCCCCATGCAGTCGCGCAGCCGGATGAGTCCGTCGCGCATGCGTGTCTTGATCGTGGGCAGTGGTGTGCGCAGGGTCTCGGCGACCTCTCGGTAGGTCAGGCCCTGGTAGTAGGCCAGCGTGACGGCCTGGCGCTGGATCTCGGTCAGGCCGCGCATGCAGCGCCGTACCTGCTCGCTCTCCAGCCGGGTTTCGACCTGTTCCGCGACTTCGTCGAACGGGCGCGCCTGCTGGCGGGCGGCCTGGTCGTGTTCCCGGTTGATCGCTGCCTGGGCGGAGCGTACCCGGTCGACGGCGCGGCGGTGGGCGAGGGTCGCGGCCCAGGTCTGCACGCTGCCCTGGTCGGGGCGGTAGCGGGCGGCCTGCCGCCACAGGTCGATCATCACTTCCTGGGCCACCTCCTCGGACTGGGCACGGTCGCGCACGACGCGGACGACCATGCCGAAGACGGTTCCGGACAGGGCGTCGTAGAGGGCGGAGAAGGCGTCCTTGTCGCCGCGGGCCACTCGGGACATCAGGTCTTCGAGCGGGGGCGCGGTGTCGGGGGCGCCGAACGGCAGCGGTTGTCTCACCGGCCGGTCTCCCTTCCCTGCGGGTGCCCATGCGGATGCGGACTCGAGCGGATCGGCGGGGGCGGGGTGCAGGGTCGGCCGAGGGTGGCGGATGATCCGCCGGGGTCCGTCCATCGCATGACTGTCCTTCGCTCCGCGTGGCGCCAAGTTCGCGTTCTTGACCGGTCTTCGGAGCGGGCGCCCGTACGGATTGGCCCGCTCGCCCGGCAATTTACGCACGTGGGCACGGCACGGTCGGGGGAAGTTGTCCGTTCGTGCCAAGTCAGGAGGGGTGCCGCGGCGGAGGAACCGTTTTTCGATTCCTGCCCGTCGGCACCAATCCGCCGGCGCACCGGCCGCGAAGGAGGGGGGAGACGCCGTGGCCGACGGCGTGGCGACCAGTGGGGAGTGACGGATCGTGCGTACCCAGAGTGTGGCCGTGATCGGTGGCGGGGTGGCGGGTCTGACCGCCGCCTACGTCCTGCAAAAGGCGTGTGACGTCACGCTGTACGAGGCGGACCCCCGGCTGGGGGGTCACGCCCACACCCATGAACTGCCCGCCCCCGGGGGCGGAACGGTGCAGGTGGACTCCGGGTTCATCGTCCACAACGAGCGCACCTACCCCCTGCTGCTGCGGCTCTTCCGCGAACTCGGAGTGGCCACGCAGGACTCCGAGATGAGCATGTCGGTGCGGTGCGACGGCTGCGGCCTGGAGTACGCCGGGGCGCGCGGGCCCGCCGGCCTGTTCACCGGCCGGCCCGCCCTGCGGGGCCGGTACCTGCGGCTGCTGGCGGAGGTACCGCTGTTCCACCGGCGTGCGCGCCGCCTGCTGGCCGCGGGCACGGCGGAACCGTGGCACACGCTCCGGGCGTTCCTCGCCGACGGCGGGTTCTCGCAGTACTTCATCACGCACTTCGTCATCCCCCTGGTGGCGGCCGTGTGGTCGTGCCCCGCGGACACCGCGCTGGAGTACCCGGCCGCCCACCTGTTCCGCTTCCTCGACCACCACGGGCTGCTGTCCGTGACCGGATCCCCGCAGTGGAAGACCGTCACCGGGGGCAGCGCGGCCTACGTGCAACGGGTCGCGAAGGAGATCAGCAACGTCCGGACCGCGACGCCGGTCGAGCGGGTGGACCGGATACCGGGCGGCGTGCTGGTGGGCACCGAGGACGGGACCACCGACGCGTTCGACGCGGTCGTCATCGCCACCCATCCCGACCAGGCCCTGCGCCTGCTGGCCGATCCCACCCGGGACGAGCAGCGGATCCTCGGTGCGATCCGGTACGAGGCGAACTCGACCGTCCTGCACACCGACACCGCACTGCTCCCCCGTTCGCGCAGGGCCCGGGCCTCCTGGAACTACCACCTCGACGACTGCCGTCCCGGCACCCAGGGGGTCCGGGTCAGCTACGACATGACACGGCTCCAGCGCCTGCCGGGCCGTACCGGATACGTCGTCAGCCTGAACGCGGGCGACCGGATCGACCCGGAGCACGTCCTGGCCCGCATGGACTACGCGCACCCCGTCTACACCCCCGAGTCGGTGGCCGCCCAGCGGGCGCTGCCCCGCCTCAACACACGGGTCACCGCGTTCGCCGGGGCCTACCACGGGTGGGGGTTCCACGAGGACGGCTGCCGCTCGGGCGTGCGGGCCGCGGCCGCGCTGGGCGTCCGGTGGTGAGCCCCGTGGTCCCCCCGGTGGTGCCCCCGGCCGCGGCGCCCGGGACGGCTCCGGGAGCGGGCCCGCAGGAGGCCCCGCCGGTCCCGACCGCCCCGCCCCTGCCGGCGGTGGCCGTTCCGGCCCTGTACGACTGCGTCGTCTCCCACGCGCGGACGGCCCCGGTCCGGTACTCCTTCCGGCACCTCACGTACATGTGGCTCGTGGACCTGGACGAGCTCCCGCGGCTCCCGCGGCCGCTGCGCCCCCTGGCCCGTTTCGACGCCCGGGACCACTTCGCCGGCGCGCCCACGATCCGGGCCGGCCTCGACCGGTACCTCGCCTCCCGGGGCGTGCACCTCGACGGCGGGCGGGTCCTGATGCTGGCCCACGCCCGGGTCCTGGGGTACGTCTTCAACCCGCTGACCCTGTACTGGTGCCACGACCGCGCGGGCGCCCTGGTCTGCGTGGTCGCCGAGGTCCACAACACGTACGGGCAGCGCCACTGCCACCTGCTGCGCACCGACGGCGCCGGCCGGGCGGAGGCGGCGAAGGAGCTGTACGTCTCGCCGTTCTTCCCCGTCGACGGCCACTATCGGATGCGCCTGCCGGAGCCGCGGGAGCGGCTGGAGATCTCCGTCCAGCTCGTGCGCGCCGGGCAGCGGCCCTTCACCGCGACCCTGCACGGCCGGCACCGCCCCGCCACCCCCCTCGCCCTGCTGCACGCGGTCGCCCGGCGGCCCTGGTCCACGGCCGCCGTCTGGGCCGGGATCCGCCGCCACGCCATCCGCCTGCTGCTCCGGGGGCTGCCCGTCCAGCCCCGTCCCGACCGTGCACTCCAGGAAGGCATCGCCCCGTGACCCTCTCCCTTCCCCGCACCGCCGACGTACCCGCGCAGCGGTCCTGCGCCGAGACCCCGGCGTGGCCGGACCTGACCCGGCCGCCGACCGCCCCGTGGGGCCACACGGCCGTGGCCCGCCGGCTGATCCGCCGGGCCGTGACCGCCATGCCCCTGCACTGCCGGTTCGGCGCAGAGCCGCCGAGCGGCAGCGGGCCGTCGCTGACCGTGCACGATCCGGAGGCCTTCTTCCGCCGGATCGCGGCGTACGGCCTGATCGGCTTCGGCGAGTCCTACATGGCCGGCGAATGGGACAGCGACGACCTGCCCGGCCTGCTGACCGTGCTCACCGCCCACGTGGACGAGCTCGTCCCGGCCCCGCTGCGCCGGCTGCGCGGGGCGTGGGTGCGGCCCCGGCCCGAGGCGGAGCTGAACTCACGGGCCGGGGCCCGGCAGAACATCCGGCGCCACTACGACCTGTCGAACGAGCTGTTCGCGCTCTTCCTCGACGAGACCCTGTCGTACTCCTCCGCCGTCTTCACCTCCTTCCCCGCACGCCACGAGAGCCTGGCGGCCGCCCAGCACCGCAAGATCGACCGGCTGCTGGACCTCGCCTGCGTCGGTCCGGGGCAGTCGGTGCTGGAGATCGGCACCGGCTGGGGCGAACTCGCCCTGCGCGCGGCCGCCCGCGGGGCGCGCGTGACGACCGTGACCCTGTCCGCCGAGCAGCAGCACCTCGCGCGGCGCCGCATCGCCGCCGCGGGGCTGGCCGACCGGGTGGACGTGCAACTGCGGGACTACCGCGACCTGGAGGGCCGGTACGACGCGGTGGTGAGCGTGGAGATGATCGAGGCGGTCGGCAGGGACTTCTGGCCGACGTACTTCGCCGCCCTGCGCGACGCCGTGGCACCCGGCGGACGGATCGCCCTCCAGTCCATCACCATGGGGCACGAGCAGATGCTGCGCACCGCCCGGACGCACACCTGGATCGCCAAGTACGTCTTCCCCGGCGGCCTCATCCCCTCCCGCGAGGCCATCGAGACGCACGCGGCCGGAGCGGGACTGCGGATCGTCTCCGACCAGGGGTACGGCGACCACTACGCGCAGACCCTGCGCCTGTGGCGGGAGCGGTTCGTGCAGCGGGCGCAGGAGGTGGAGGCGCTCGGCTTCGACGCGACGTTCCGGCGGATGTGGGAGTTCTACCTCGCCTACTCCGAGGCCGGGTTCCGGGCCCGCTACCTCGACGTCCGCCAGATGCTCCTGATCCAGGACGTCTTCGACGGGGCGCCGCAGTGAACGCGGCCGCCCTGACGGCCCTCGGGAGCAATCTGGCCGCGGCCGCCGCCACGGCCGCGGCCGTGCTGCTGGCCGCCTTCGCGGTCGGGACGGCCCGTCGTCTGCACCGGACCGTCGACATCGCCTGGGGCCTCGCGTTCGCCGCCGTCGCGGCGCTCTCGTACGCCCTGTCGTCCGGGTACGGGGACGGCGGCCGGCGGCTGCTGGTCGCCGCCGCCACCGTCGTGTGGGGCGTGCGGCTGGCCGTGCACATCGCCTGGCGCGGCCGCGGGCAGGGCGAGGACCCCCGCTACACGAGGTTCCTGGCGCGCGGGCGGGGCAACCCGCATCTGCGCGCCCTGCTCATGGTGTACCTGCTCCAGGCGGGCCTGGTCTGGCTGGTCTCCCTGCCCGTGCAGACGGCCTCGTACGTGGACTCCCCCCTCGGTGTCCCGGCCGCGCTCGGCGTGCTGCTGTGGGCGGTGGGCCTGGCCTTCGAGGCCGTCGGTGACTTCCAGCTCTCCCGCTTCCGGGCCGATCCCGCGCACCGGGGCGCGGTCATGGACCGGGGCCTGTGGGCGTGGACCCGCCACCCGAACTACTTCGGGGACTTCCTGGTGTGGTGGGGGCTCTACCTGCTGGCCTGCGGTACCCGGGAGGCCGCGCTGGTGTGCCTGGTGTCCCCGGTGGTCATGACGCTGCTGCTGACCGTGGGCAGCGGCAAGCGCCTCCTGGAGGCCCATATGGCGGACCGCCCCGGCTATGCCGCCTATGCGGCCCGTACCAGCGGGTTCCTCCCGCTGCCGCCCCGGGGAGGCCGCGCATGACGAGGCCGACGGGCGCCCTGGTGCTGCGCCGGCTGCCCCGGGAGCCGGCCGCCGCGGTGCTCCTGCTGCACGGAGGCCGTGCGGTGGGGCTCGGCGCGCCGCCCCGGCCGAACCTGCCGGGGCTGCGGATGCGCCCCTTCGCCCGGGCGATCGCGGGCTCGCCGGCGGCGCGGGACCTGCTGGTGGCGGAGGTCCGCTACGTGCACCGGGGCTGGAACGGCGACCGGGCGGACCCGGTCCACGACGTCTGGCAGGCGCTGCGCGAACTGTGCTGCGTGGCCGGGCCGATGCCCGTGGTGCTGGTCGGGCATTCCATGGGCGGGCGCGCCGCACTGCGGGCCGCCGCCGACCCGCTGGTCCGTGCGGTGGTCGGGCTCGCGCCGTGGTGCCCGCCGGGTGAACCGGTCCTGCACCTCGGGGACACGGCGGTGGTGCTGCTGCACGACGAGGCCGACCGCGTCACCGATGCGCAGGCGTCGTGGGACTACGTACGGCGGGCCCGTGCCCGGGGCGCCCGGGCCGCGGGCATCGCCATGTCCGACGGACGGCACACGATGCTGCGCACGGCACCCGTCTGGCACCGGGCCGCCACGCAGACCACGCTGGGTCTCCTCGGGCTGGCGGCCCTCCCCGAGCAGTTGTTCACCGGCCGGGTGCCCCTGGCGCGGCCCGGACCCGTGCCGGTCAGCTGCCCGGGGCTGCCGTAGCCGTACGGGGGCGCCGGTCCCGGTCCCCGGCACGGCGCCCGAGGGGGCCGAACGCGAGGAGGAACAACAGTCCGGCCAGTGG
This sequence comes from Streptomyces sp. NPDC059456, assembly GCF_042750055.1. Taxonomy (NCBI): domain Bacteria; kingdom Bacillati; phylum Actinomycetota; class Actinomycetes; order Kitasatosporales; family Streptomycetaceae; genus Streptomyces; species Streptomyces sp. NPDC059456. The sequence continues at coordinate 13,290 of NZ_JBHYVA010000070.1, read as the reverse complement.
CAGCAGATCCAGGCTGACGCCCGTGAGGACGACGCCCGCGACCACGACGACGGGCCGCCAGGCGGCGATCCGCCGCAGCGCCGCCAGCTGGGTCATGAGCAGCAACAGGCCGACGTGGAACAGGAGCGGGCCGACGGTGTAGACGGCGGGCTCCACACCCGCGTGGCTCCGGACCTGCCGGAAGAGGTCGTCCATCGTCTCGCGGTCCTCGCTCAGGAATCCGACGACGAGGTCGATGACCGCCTGGGCGACGACCGCCGCGATGCCGAGCAGGCCGGTGACCGCACCGGCGGCGGCGAGCCCCCGGCCGGCCGGTCCCCGGCCCGGCAGAGCCGTCCGCCGCATCACCAGCACGATGGGGACGAAGCACGCCGCGGCGGCCAGGAAGAAGAGGTGACCGAGGGACCAGGCGAGTCCGGGGCCGTGCTCCCCGTCGGTCAGCCGGACGAGCCCGTAGGCCGTCATACAGAGCGGACCGGCGGTGAACGCCGTCCGCTGCCAGGGTGTGTTCGACATGCCTTGATCGTGGCGGCGCCGGGCCGCCCCGGCCCTCGGGGAACGCCCTGATCCGCCCCTGAGACGCCCCTGACGTGGCCGACCGGCCGGCGCCGGCCGGTAGTGCGGAGCGCACCGGTCCGGGGGCCCTGCGGACAGGGCCCGCGATCGGGACTACTCGATCACCAGCTCGACCGGGATGTTGCCGCGGGTGGCCTTGGAGTAGGGGCAGACCTCGTGGGCCTGCTTGACCAGCAGCGCGCCCGTCTCGCCGGCGAGGGACTCCGGGAGCTCGACGCGCAGGGTGACAGCCAGGCCGAAGCCCGTGTCGTCCTTGCCGATCGAGGTCTCCGCGGTGACCGACACCTCACCGGTGTCGACCTTGGCCTGCCGGCCGACCAGACCGAGGGCGCTGGCGAAGCAGGCCGCGTAGCCCGCCGCGAAGAGCTGCTCGGGGTTGGTGCCCTGGCCGTTGCCGCCGAGCGCCGGGGGCATGGCGAGCGCGAGGTCGATCTGGCCGTCGGAGCTGACCGTGCGGCCTTCGCGGCCGTTGGCGGTGGCGACAGCGGTGTACAGCGCGTCCATCGGGGTTCCTCTCGCGGTGGTGACCGTGCCAGCCGGTGATCGGCTGACGTCCACTACTAGAGCACACAATTCAGTTGTGCACAACTAAATGACCCGCAAGCTTTGTCCGGGTACACTGGCCCGCATGAGCGAGCAGCACACCGAAACCCTCCGCGACGAGGACTTCCTCCGCCTGGACGGCCAGATCTGCTTCGCGCTGAACGCCGCGGGCAGGGCCTTCAACGGCCTCTACCGCGTCGTCCTGAAGGACCTCGGCCTGACCTACCCCCAGTACCTGGTGATGCTGGTGCTCTGGGAGCACGGCACGACCCCGGTCAAGGAGCTCGGACACCATCTGCGGCTCGACTCGGGCACGCTGTCGCCCCTGCTCAAGCGCCTGGAGGCGGCCGGCCTGGTCCACCGCGAGCGCAGCACCGAGGACGAGCGGTCCGTACGCGTCGCCCCCACCGAGGCCGGTACGGCGCTGCGCGCCCGCGCGGTGGAGGTGCCCCGCAGGATCGCCGCGGCCACCGGTTTCGAGCTCGCCGAGATCCGCGACCTGCAGACCCGCCTGCACCGCCTCACCGCGGCCCTCGACGCCGCCGTCCCCGAGGTGTGAGCCACCGCCCGTGACGCGTGCCGGGGCCGCGGACCGGTTGTCCGAAAGCCCGGATGCGGGGGCGGCCCGTGGACGACAATGGACGGATGAACGTTCCGGCGCCCGCCCTGGACCGGCTGAGGGAACAACTCGGCCGCAGCCTGTTCGCGCGCGTCGCCGGGCCCTCCGGTCCGCAGAACCGCGCCCGCATCCACGACACCCCCGGCCCCCGCTGGTTCGGCCCGGACCGCCCGATCCGCACCGTCCACGGCGACGCCTCGATGTTCATCGGCGGGATCACCGCGCTGCTGCTGCAGTCCCTGCATCCGCTGGCCATGGCCGCCGTCGCGGCGCACTCCGGCTACCGGGGGGACCCCTGGGGGCGGCTCCAGCGCACCAGCACCTTCCTCGCCGTGACGACGTACGGCACCGCGGACGACGCCGAGGAGGCCGTCGCGCAGGTGCGCGCCGTCCACGAACGGGTGCGCGGGACGACCGCCGACGGACGGCCGTACCGGGCCGGCGACCCGCACCTGCTGGGCTGGGTGCACGTCGCCGAGGTCCACTCCTTCCTGCGGGCCCACCAGAGGTACGGCGCCCGCCCCCTCGACGGCGCCGGCTGCGACGCATACGTCGACGACGCCGCCCGGGTGGCCCTCGCCCTCGGCGTCAGCGACCCGCCGCGCGACCGGGCCGCGCTCGCCGCCCGGCTGGCGGCCTACCGGCCGGAGCTGCGCGCCACCCGCGAGGCGCGCGAGGCCGCCCGCTTCATCCTGCGCCGCCCGCCCCTGCCGCCGGCCGCCCGCGGCCCGTACGCCGTCCTGGCGGCGAACGCCGTGGGGATGCTGCCGCCGTGGGCCCGCGACCTGCTCGGCCTCCCGTACGTTCCGCTCCTCGACGTGGCCTGCGTGCGGCCGGCGGGCCACGCCCTGACCGGGGGCATCCGCTGGGCCATGCGCCCGCCCCGGGCGGCGCACGCTCCCGGCCGGGCATAGGTTCGGCGCCATGGTGCACGTACTGGGCAGCCGGACGCTGCTGACCCCCACGGACCCGGAGCGCTCGCGCGCCTTCTACGGCGGCGCGCTGGGGCTCGCCGTGTACCGGGAGTTCGGCACCGGGCCCGACCGCGGCACGGTCTACTTCCTGGGCGGCGGCTTCCTGGAGGTCTCGGGCCGCGCCGCGCAACCCCCCGCGCCGGGCCTGCGGCTGTGGCTCCAGGTCGCCGACGTGCAGGCGGCGTACGAGGAGCTGCGGGCGCGGGGCGCGGAAGTGCTGCGGCCGCCCCTGCGGGAGCCCTGGGGGCTGATCGAGATGTGGATCGCCGACCCGGACGGCGTGCGCATCGCCGTGGTGGAGGTCCCGGAGGACCATCCGCTGCGCTTCCGCCCCTAGGGGCCGGAGCCGTCGATCCTCAGCGGGCGGGTCTGCGCTCCCGGGCGGACACGCAGGGCGGGCGGAGCCCCCAACGGCCCGCGCAGGAGGCCACTTTGACGGGGAAAACGCAACTTCGACAGGGGCTGCAGAGGCGGCTACCTTCACCTGGTCCTCGGCGATCACCCACGGTCGCACAGGAGTTCACACCCCCCGACCAGGGAGAAACACGTGCCCCGTCTTGCCCTGTACACCTTCGGCGTCCTGAAGTCGCCCCTCGCCGACCCCGGACCGCTCACGCGCGAGTTCTACGAGCGCGGTGAGGCCGTCTACCGGAAGATCAGCCGGCATCCCGGATACCTCGCGCGCGCCGAAGCGGCGGGTGGCGACCGGGGCGTGCTCTTCGAGGCGGACTGGGGTCCCTGGGGAGAGTTCGCCGTACCGGCCTGGTACGACAAGGGCCGCACGGCGGAAACCACCGCCCTGGCCACGACCCTCTCGCTCTGGACGGGCCTGCGCCCCGCCTTCGACGCCGTCTACACCGGCCTGCACCGTGAGGCGCTGAACAGGCGTCACGACTGGTTCGAGAGGACGGCACACCCGACGCACGTGTTCTGGTGGGTGCCCGACGGCGCGATACCCACCTGGCAGGACGGGGTGCGCGGGCTGGAACACCTCCACGACCACGGCTCCGCGCCGCACGCCTTCACCTTCCACCACGCGTTCGCCCCGGACGGAACTCCGGCCAGGGCCAACGACATCGGACCGGAGGGCGACCAGGCTCACTGACGGGGCCGCGGCGGACCGGCCGGGCGGCCGGGGCCCGGCCTGCCGTGTCGGCGGCCGGGTCCGCGCCCGATCGCCGGATCACACCCCTTCGCGTCCACCCGTCGGGGGGACATCCGGCGCCCGTCGTGGACGCGGTGTCAACCGTGTCCGGCCGGGCGGCCGGTGCCGGGACGGGCCCGCCGCGGGCGCATAGCACAGACGGGTATGCCGTGGAGGCTTTTTGTAAAGATCAACTCAGTGTGCTGGATTGATCACCGACAGTGCCCCCGGCTGCGCGGAAGGACACCGCATGCGCACGGTTCGCGAATCAGTCCTGGACGTTCTACGAGCACGTGGTATCACCACCGTCTTCGGTAATCCCGGCTCGACCGAGCTGCCGATGCTCAAGCGGTTCCCCGAGGACTTCCGGTACGTCCTCGGCCTCCAGGAAGCCGTCGTCGTCGGGATGGCCGACGGATTCGCCCTCGCCTCCAGAACCACCTCCCTCGTGAACCTGCACACCGGACCCGGCACCGGCAACGCCATGGGCGCCATCCTCAACGCCCGCGCGAACCGCACCCCGATGGTCGTGACCGCCGGCCAGCAGGTGCGCGCCATGCTCACCATGGAGGCCCTGCTCTCCAACCCGCAGGCCACGCTGCTCCCCCAGCCCGCCGTCAAGTGGGCGTACGAGCCCCCGCGCCCCGCGGACGTCCCGGCCGCGCTGGCCCGCGCCGTGCAGATCGCCGAAACCCCGCCCCACGGGCCGGTGTTCCTCTCCCTCCCCATGGACGACTTCGACGCCGAGCTGACCGAAGCGCAGGACCTGGCCGTTCGGGCGGCCGCCGCCCGGCGGATCACGCACGCCGCCGCGCCCGACGCCGGCGCCGTCGCCGCGCTCGCCGACCGGATCTGCGGTGCCCGCTCCGCCGTCCTCGTCGTCGGCGACGACGTCGACGCCTCCGGCGCCTGGGACGCGGTCCTCGCGCTCGCCGAACGCACCGGACTGCCCGTCTGGGCCGCGCCCGTCTCGGCCCGCGTCTCCTTCCCCCGCAGCCACCCGCAGTTCCGCGGCGAGCTGACCCCGGCGATCGGGCCGCTCGGCGCGCAGCTCGCGGGGCACGACCTGGTCGTCGTCATCGGCGCGCCGGTGTTCCGCTACTACCCCTACATCCCCGGGGCCCACCTGCCCGAGGGCACCGGGCTCGTCCTCCTCACCCGGGACGCCGAGGAGGCCGCGAAGGCGCCCGTCGGGGACGCCGTCGTCGCGGACCTGGCACTGACCGTACGGGCCCTCGCGGACCGGCTCCCGGCCGGCGGTGGGAGCACCCCCGCGCCGCACGGGCAGGTGCGGTTCCCCGAGGCGGCCGAGGGCGTCATGCCCCCGCTCGCCGCGCTGACGGCCATCGCCCAGGGCGCGCCCGAGAACACCCTGTGGGTCAACGAATCGCCTTCCAACGTCCCGCAGTTCCACGAAGCCACCCGGATCAGCAGCCCGGACTCCTACCTCTTCTCCGCGGGCGGCGGACTGGGCTTCGGGGCCGCGGCAGCCGTCGGTGCGCAGCTCGGCGCACCCGGCCGGCCCGTGGTCTGCGTCATCGGCGACGGTTCGATCCACTACGCCGTGCAGGCGCTGTGGACCGCGGCCGCCTACCGGGTGCCCGTGACCTTCGTCGTCCTCAGCAATGCCAAGTACGCGATCCTCCAGTGGTTCGCGCAGCTCGAACACGCGCAGGGTGCGCCCGGCCTCGACATCCCCGGGCTCGACATCACGGCCGTCGCCGAGGGCTACGGGGTGCGCACGCACCGGGCCCACGGCGCGGGTGAACTCACCAAGCTCGTCAGGGATTCCGCGTCCCGGCAGGACGGACCGGTGCTCATCGACGTGCCCGTCACCACCGAGCTCCCCTCCCTCTGAAACCCGGCCGCTGGCCCCGCCACCCTCACCGGAAGGCCCCTCATGTCGCCCGACACACCCCTGCTGTCCCGTCTGCGCACCCTGCTCACCGACCACGCCGACGTCCTGCACACGGACCCCGAGACCCTCGCCGCGCACGCCCACGACGCCGCCCCGTTCTCCGAGGCCGGCACCCCGGCCGTCGTCGCCTTCCCGCGCACCGCCGAGCAGGTCCGGCACATCATGCGCACCACGTACGACCTCGGCGTCCCCGTCGTCCCGCAGGGCGCCCGCACCGGTCTCGCGGGCGCCGCGAACGCCATCGACGGCTGTGTGGTCCTGAGCACCGCGCGGATGGACCGCATCCTGGAGATCGACCCCGCCAACCGGCTCGTGCGCTGCGAGCCGGGGGTGGTCACCAAGCGGCTGAACGACGCCGTCGCCGAGCACGGCCTCTCCTACCCGCCGGATCCCGCCTCCTGGGAGCACTGCACGATCGGCGGGAACATCGCCACCGGCGCCGGCGGGATCTGCTGCGTCAAGTACGGGGTGACCGCCGACTACGTGCGCGGCCTGGACCTCGTCCTCGCCGACGGCCGCCGGATGCGGACCGGGCGGGACACGGCGAAGGGGGTCGCCGGGTACGACCTGACGCGGCTGCTCGTCGGCTCCGAGGGCACCCTGGCCGTCATCGTCGGCGCCACGCTCGGGCTGTGCCCCGTACGGCCGCCCGCGCTGGCGATGCTGGCCCAGTTCCCGACGCTGACGGCGGCCGGGGACGCCGTCGCCGCGATCACCGCGGCCGGCCACGTCCCGTCCGCCCTCGAACTCCTCGACCGGGCCACGTCTCAGGCCGTCGCCGACCACGGGCACCCGATGCTGGCCCCCGGCGCCGCGGCCACGCTCATCATCGAGAGCGACACCGCCGACCCCCGCCGCGACCTCGCGGCGATGGCCCTGCTGTGCAAGGCGGCCGGGGCCGGGAACCTGGTCACCGCCTCCGGTGCCGAGGAGTCCCGGCAGGTGATCGAGGCCCGGAGGCTGGTCACCCCCGCCCTGGGCGCGTTCGCCGCGACGCTCGGCGGCAGGCCGACCGCCTTCATCGAGGACGTGGCCGTACCGCGCTCCGAACTGGCCAAGTTCATGGGCACCATCGAGGAGATCGCCGTACGCAACCGGCTGCGGATCTTCACGCTCGGCCACGCGGGGGACGGCAACCTGCACCCCACCGTCGTCTTCGACGAATCGGACGCGGACGAGTTCCGGCGGGCGCAGACCGCGTACGACGACATCATGGCCGCGGGCCTCGCGCTCGGCGGCACCAGCACCGGCGAGCACGGGATCGGCACGCTCAAGCGCGAGTGGCTCACCCGTGAGCTCGACCCGGTCAGCCTGGAGCTCCAGCGCGGGCTCAAGCGCCTCTTCGACCCGAAGAACCTGCTCAACCCCGGGAAGGTCGTGGAGGCGTGAGCGAGGCCACGGCCGGCTCCGCCGCCACCACCGGGAGCACCACCGGGACCGCCGGCCAGGGCGTCGCCGGGACCCCGGCCGAAGCCGCGGGCACGGAAGCCGCGGGCGGGGAAACCTCCGCCCCCGTCCTCGCCGTACCGCGGCCCGCCCGGGCCGGGCGGGCCGAGACCGTCCGCTTCGCCGCCACCCACACGCTGCCCGCGTTCGTCCGCGGGGCCTTCCACCTGCGGCCCCGGGTCGTGGCGGCGTACGCGGCCCTGGGCCAGCAGGGCTGGTCGGCCGCGACGCTGCGGGCCATGCGCGCCCGGCACGGCGGGGCGCCCGTCGAGGTGCGCGGCCTGTCCGGGCCGCTGCTGGTCCTGCTGGACCACGCCGACGTGCGGCGGTTCTACGAACTGCCGGTGTGCACCCTGGCCATGGACGCGCCCGACAAGTACAAGGGGCTGTCGCTGCTGGAGCCCACCGGGGTGATCTGCTCGCACGGCGACACCCGCGAGGAGCGCCGGCGCGTCAACGACGAGGTGCTCGCGGCCGACCGGCCCGTGCACCCCTCCTGCGCCGAGTTCCGGTCGGTGATCGGGCAGGAGGCGCCCGCCCTGGTCCGGGGCCCGGAGCTGGACTTCCCGCTGCTGCGCCGCACCGTGGCCCGGATCGGGCGCCGGATGGTCCTCGGCGACGCGGCCGCGGGGGACGAGGAACTCGCCCGGTGGCTGCTCGCGATCCGCGAGGAGGCCAACTGGATGCGGATGCGCAAGGGCCGGGCCGCCGCCGCCGAGGCGCTCTACCGCAGGGCAGCCGCCCGTGTCGAGGAGTACGCCGCCCGGGCGGAGCCGTACACCCTGACGGCGCTCGCCCGCAGCCATCCGGCCGCCGCGGGGCCGGACGCCGCCGCACTGGACGCGGTGGGCCAGGCCCACCACTGGCTGCTCGCCCTCGACACGGTCGGTCCGACCGTGGCCCGTACGCTGCTGCTGCTCGCCGCGCATCCCGCCGAGCAGGAGGCGCTGCGGGACGAGGTGGACGGCGGGGGCGCGGAACTGCCCCGGCTGCGGGCCTGTGTGCAGGAGACCCTGCGGCTGTTCCCGATCGTGCCGGACCTCGTACGGGTGACCCGCGCGGAGACGCAGTGGCGCGGGGTGCACTATCCGCCCGGGACGGCGGTGCTGGTGCCCGCGCTGTTCCACCAGCGGGATCCCGAACACGTGCCGGCGGCCCACCAGTTCGTGCCCGGCCGGTGGCTGCGGCCGGGGGCGGCGCAGGACGTCCGGATGGCGCCGTTCAGCCACGGCGGCGGGCGCTGTCCCGGCGAGCACCTGGGCGTGCTGACGACCGCCGAGCTGGTCGCGACGGTGCTGCGGGGCCACCGGGTCACCGGCGGCCGGCCCGCGGTGGACCCGTGCCTTCCGCTGCCCGGAATCCTCTCCTCGGCCGGTATCCGGCTCACCCTCGAACGGCGCTGAGCACGTGCCGCGGGGCCCGGCCGGCCGCCGGGACCCCGCGCCGCACCCGCTCGCCCGCCGCTCCCGTCCCCACCATGCCCCGGAGGGCACCTGCATGACCGATGCCATGACCGCCGTCGCCGGGAACGAGCACGGGCACGAACCGGAGATCGCGTCCCTGCACCACCTGTGCCGGGTGCTCGCGGAGGCCGCCGAAGGGGTCGGCGAGGCCTCCCGGTACGCCTCCGAACTCGCCCTCGGCACCCGGCTGACGCGCACCGCCCGCGGCGGCGCCGCCCGGCGCGCCCTGCTGCGGACGATCACCGACCCCAAGGGACTGGGCTGGGCGCTGCGCGGTCGCGGCCTCGCCCGGATCGGCCGGCTCGCCGGGGTGTTCACGAGCCGGGAGAGCCTCGCGGTCAGCCTGGCCGTGACGGGCCTCAAGGCGCGGATCCGGGCCGCTGCCGTCAGCCACCCCGAGCTGCTCGCCGATCCCGACACCGCGCGGGTGCTGCGGGCCGTCGCGGAGGACCGGCAGCGGGAGGCGGTCCGGGTCTTCCGCTCCATCCTCGGCAACAAGGGCGCCGAGCGGACCTTCGCCCTGCTGGCGCCCTCGTTCGCCGACGTCCTGGCGTGGAACGCCCTCACCGACGAGAACCCCCTCAACGACGGCGCGGGCTGGGAGATCGCGACCGGGCGCACCCTGACCGGCGCCGAGCCGGTCCTCGGCGTCAGCGGCCGCGTCTGGGCCTTCCTCGACCGCGGACCGGGCCGGGCCGAGCCCTTCGTGCCCTCCCCCGCACTCGCCGAACGCCTCGACACCACCGGCACGATCGCCGGGTACGTCCGCAACATCGACGCCGTGGGCACCGACGGGACGCTGCTGGTCCAGCAGGTCACGGGACCCGACGGGGTGCAGCGGTACGTCGTCCAGCTCGCGGGCATGTCCGGCGTCCGCGACGAGAGCCCCCAGGACCTGCTGGGTGCCGTGCACGCGGTCGCGCGGCCGGCCACCCCGTACTCCAGGGCGGTCTCCAAGGCGCTGCGCCGGCTGGTCCCCTCGGGCAGCGACGTGGCCCTGGTGGGCCACAGCCTGGGCGGGATCACCGCCATGAACCTGGCGGCCGACCGGGACTTCTGCGAGATCCACCGGGTGACGCACGTCGTCGCGATCGGCTCCCCCATCGACGGCAAACGCCCCGCCGATCCGCGGACCCGGGTGTACTCGCTGGTCAACGAGCACGACGTGGTGCCCAGCCTGGAGGGCCGCTCGTCGGTGTCCCCGTACGCGCTGCCCGAGCAGTTCACCGAGTTCACCTGGACCGACGACACGCACGCCTTCCCGCTGTGCCACGCCGCCGAGCGGTACGCGCACAACCTCGAACACGAGGTCCCCGAGGTGAGCGCGCGCGTGGACGCCGACCTCGCGCCGTTCCGGGGCCGGGTGACCGCCGCCCGCTTCTTCAAGCTCCACGACCGCTGACCGCACCCCTTGCCCGCCGACCGCTGAGGAACACCATGACCGACACCACCTCCACCGAGCAGAGCGCGGCCCCGCGGGCCACGGCCGGGGCGGGCGTGCCCGCGCAGGCCGCCGGGCCCGCCCCGGCTCCCGCGTACGGGCCGCCCGGGCTCCTCGAACGCCTCGGCTCGGCGGCCTTCGCCCGCGTCAACCGCACCCGGGAGTGGCACGAACTGCCGCTCCCCCTGGGGCTGCTGAACCTCCGGGTGCTCCGCGACGACCTGCGCCGCAAGAACCTGTACGACACCTACGGCGCGGGCGGGGAACGTCGCCGGCGGACGACGCCCTCGCTCGCGCCGTTCCGCTCGTACGACGGGTCGGGCTACGACCCGTACGACGAGGACATGGGCCGGGTCGGCACCCGGCTCGACCGCAACGCCCCGCTGTACCTGGCCTTCCCGGACCCGGAAGAGGAGCTGATGTCGCCGAGCCCGCGCGAGATCAGCAGGCAGCTGCTGGCCCGCAAGGGGTTCGTGCCCGCGCCCGCCCTCAACCTGCTGGCCGCCGCCTGGATCCAGTTCGAGAACCACGGCTGGGCCAACCACGGCGACAACGAGGAGGCCGAACCCTTCACCGTCCCGCTCGCCGAGGACGACGACTGGGCCGAGCACGGCGGCAGCTGCCCGATGCGCGTGAACCGCACCCGCCCCGACCCGGTCGCGCACACCGCCGCGGACGCCCCGCCCACGTACGAGAACACCGTCACCCACTGGTGGGACGGCTCGCAGATCTACGGCTCCGACGAGGCCCGCTGCCGGGCGCTGCGCACGGGCGAGCACGGGCGGCTGATCGTCGAGGACGGCCGGCTGCCGGCCGACCCGCGGCCCGGGAAGTCCTGCCTGGACCGGACCGGCATGAACAGCGACTACTGGGCCGGCCTGTCGCTGCTGCACACGCTCTTCGCCAAGGAGCACAACGCGATCTGCGACTACCTGCGCGCCCACTACCCGACGTGGGACGACGAGCGGCTCTTCCACACCGCGCGGCTGGTCAACACGGCACTGATGGCGAAGATCCACACGGTGGAGTGGACGCCCGGCATCCTCGACACCCCGGTCCTGCGCCACGCGATGGACGCCAACTGGTACGGGGTGCTGCCGCGCTGGGTCGGCAGGACGTTCGGCCGGGTCGGCAAGGGCGAGATGCTCAGCGGGATCCTCGGCTCCCCGACCGACCACCACGCGGCGCCGTTCTCCATGACGGAGGAGTTCGTCTCCGCGTACCGGCTGCATCCGCTGATCCCCGACGAGCTGGCGGTCCGCGACCACCGGGCGGGCTCCGTGCGCGCGACCATCGGCTTCGACGACATGCAGGGCAGGTCCACCCGCACCGCGATCGACGCGTACGGCATGAGCGACCTCTTCTACAGCTTCGGCACCGCCCACCCCGGAGCCCTCGTCCTGCACAACCACCCCGACGCGCTGCGCAATCTGGCGCGGCTCACCGGCGAGCACGTCGACCTCGGCACGGTCGACATCCTGCGCGACCGCGAGCGCGGCATCCCCCGCTACAACGCCTACCGGCAGATGCTGCGCAAGCGCCCGGTCACCTCCTTCGAGGAGCTGACCGGCGGGCACCCGGGCGACACGCCGCTGCTGAAGGAGCTGTACGAGGGGCGGCTGGACCGGGTGGACACGCTGGTCGGCAACCTCGCCGAGCCGCGGCCGGCCGGATTCGGGTTCAGCGACTCGCTGTTCCGGATCTTCATCCTGATGGCGAGCCGACGGCTCAAGAGCGACCGGTTCTTCACGACGGACTACCGGCCCGAGATCTACACGCCGGAGGGCCTGGAGTGGGTGGACCGGGGCGGCATGGTCTCCGTCCTCCTGCGCCACCACCCCGAACTCGCACCGGCCCTCGACGGGGTGACCAACGCCTTCGCTCCCTGGAGGGCCCTGTGAGCGCCGTTCCCGCGCCGCGCACGGAGCGGCCGGGGCGGGGGTGCGGGCCCGCGGAGGGGCTGCGGACCCACGCGGCGGAGCTGCTGCGGCACGCGGAGCGGCTGCGGGCGGGAGCCGCCGCGCTGGACTGGAAGGGTCCGCAGGCCGAGGCCTTCCGGTGGCGGGTCGAGGCCCTGGCCGACCGCTGCGCGACGGCGGCGGCCGGCCTGGCCCGGTCCGCCGGGCAGCTGGACGCGGCCGTACGCCCGCGCTGACGCCGGGGGCCCGGCTCCGCCCGGGAACCGGGCCCCCGTGCTCCTCACCGCTTCCGCGCCCGGTCCACCACCTCGCGCACCGCGTCCGCGACCAGCCGGGGCTGCTCGACCGCGATGCCGTGGCCGCTGCCGGTGTCGGTGACGTGCCGGGCGTGGAGCTCGCGGGCGAGGTCGTCCTGGGCGGCGAGCCAGGCCTGCCAGGTCGATCCGCTGTCGCCGACCCGGAGGTCCCACGGCCGGTCGGAGGTCAGCACGGCGGCGGGCAGGGGGTGCGGCATCGGGGGCGCGCCCCGGATCTGCGCCACGGAGGCCTCGTAGTCGGGCACTTCGAGGCCCTTCCCCCGGTCCATCGCCGCGATCTTGTGCATCCAGTCCGACCACTGGGCCGGCGTCAGGGTGTCGCGCAGGTACGGTGACGCGCCGTCGACGGTGACGAGGCCGGACACCCGGGGGAAGTCGGTGCGGGCGAAGAGCTCGGCGATCATCGCCCCCCAGGAGGCGCCGACCAGCACGAACGGCCCGTGCTCGCCGGCGGCGGACAGCACCGCCCGCAGGTCCCGCACCCCCGCCCGCGCCGTGGTGGGCTGGGGCACCGGGGTCGAGGAGCCCGGCTTCCCGTCGGTCCGCGTGGTCCCGGGGCGGTCGTAGGCGCACACCCGCGTGAACGAGGCGACCGCCGGAAGCACCGCCGCCGCACTGGGTTCCAGGCCGCCCGTGGGGGCGGCGGGGTCCACGACGTGGGTCCACTCGTCCCCGGCCCCGCGCGCCCCGGAGAGGAGCACGACGGTCGGGGAGCCGGTGCCCCGGCACTCCAGCCGGATGCGGCGGCCGCCGCCCACGGGCACCGGGCGGGAGGAATCCCCGGAGGTGCCGCCCGGGGACACGGTCGCCGCGGGAGTGGCCGTCGGCCTGGCCGTTGGCGTGGCCGTCGGCCTGGCCGTTGGCGCGGCTGTCGGCGTGGCCGTGACCGTGGCCGTTGGCGTTGGCGCGGCTGTCGGCGTGGTCGTGGCC
>NZ_JBHYVA010000069.1:0-20025 GCF_042750055.1 Streptomyces sp. NPDC059456 | reverse complement strand
GGCCCCCCGCGCCCTCGGCCGCCTCGCGCGCCCGCCACCCCCGGGGCGGCGGGGGGCTTGCCGGCCCCCCCCGGCGGGGGAGTCCGCGGAACCAGGATGTCCGGTTTCAAGTGCCACGCTGGCCGATAGGTGCCTCGTACAAGCATATCCCGTGTGCAAATGTTCATGATCCGTGCGGACGTGCTGCCGCCAGCCGTCCGCTTCGCTCCCCCTGCACATGGTGATGGAATGACGCTGAAGCTACTGCTCGCGAACGCCCCCAACCCCACCGACAACAGGAACGCGTCCAACTACGCTTGCTACCCGCACATAGGGATCGTCCAGCTCGCCACGGCGACGCGGGATGCGCTGGGCGACCGCGTCGACATCCGGGTCGTCGACGGCGGCATCGGCAACACCGAGACCGTCCAGCAGTCCGTGCGGGATTTCGCGCCCGATGTCGTCGGCATCAGCGCGCTCACACCCACCTACTCGGAGGCCCTGAAAATCGCCGAGACGGCCAAGGCGTGCGGGGCCGAGGTGGTTCTCGGTGACGACCATGCGATCTTCTTCCCCGAGATGATTCTTCGCAACCGGCCGCAGATCGACTACGTCATCGCCAACGACGGTGGCGAGATCCCGTTCGTGGAACTGATCCGCACGCTCCTCGACGGCACGGGCTTGTTATCCGAGGTGTCGTCACTCGCCTATCGGCGGGACGGCAGGGTGCAGGTCAATCCCGCGCCCAAGTACGCGCTCTCGCTGCGCAACACGATTCCCGATCTGACCTTCATAGACGACGTGCTCGACGTCTATGCCGAGAACTACCGAGAGCAGTTCGGTCATCTCCACGGCCATCATGTGCGGCCGGTGACGGTGAACAACGCCCGTGGCTGCGAAAACGGTCACAAGCGGTGCACCTACTGCTCCATCGCGGATCTGACCGTCAACACGGGTGATCCCCGGGGATTCTGGAAGACGGTCGACCAGTACAACCGCGAGCATGGCATCAACCTCTTCTTCGAGGTCTACGACAGCTTCACCGCCAGCCCCCGCTACGTGGACGCCCTCATCGACGCCACACCGCCGCACCTGAAGCGCCGCATCGACGACGGCGAGCTGGAGGTCATGGTCTACGCGCGCGCCCTCGGACTGACCAAGCGCAACAACGTGGACAAGCTCCGCCGGCTGGGCGTCACACGTGCCAATATCGGGCTGGACGCCGCCGACCCCGAAATGCTCGAGGCTCAGCGCAAGAACAAGACGACCGGCGAGACCAATCTCGAAGCCATCCGCATGCTGAACAAAGCCGGTATCTCGGTTCACGCCTCGTACATCGCCGGAGCGCCGGGCGAACGGCCGGAGACCCTGGACCGCACCATCGCCGGGATCCGCCAGATGCTCGGGGAGGTGGAGCTCTCCTCGGTGGAGTTCTCGCGGTTTATTCCGTTGCCCAACAGTCCCGCATGGGATTTGCTGGTCGACTACGAGCGGCCGAACTTCTTCAAGAGCAGCGAAGAGATCGACGGCTACCTGGCTGCTCTGGGCATCACCGTGACGCGGCAGGACAGGGAGGAGATGTCCGCCAGGTTCGGTGATCAGGACTTGCTCGACATCGACGAGCTGGGCGCTTTCTGGGCGGACAAGTTCACCCACATCACCGAGGGGTACGCCCTTGAGCGCATCAGTGAGGTGGATGCGTTGGTGAGCGCACACAACGTGCGCACGGGAAACAATGTCGGATAGCCGTGCCGTTCCGGGCGCGGTCGCCCACCGGACGCCGGTGGGCGAGGAGAAGGGTGCCGAAATGCTGGGAGTGCAGAATCCGCTGACGTATGCCCTGGGGGCGCTGCTGATCATTCTGCTGCCCGGGCCGAGTTCCTTGTTCACGCTGTCGGTCGCCGCACGCCTGGGGGTCAGGGCCGGCTACCGCTCCGCGACAGGGGTGTTCCTGGGCGAGACCCTGCTCATGGTGGCGACGGCTGCCGGGCTCGCTTCCCTGCTACAGGCCAACGAGCTGGTGTTCGCCGTCGTGAAGTATGCCGGCGCCGGCTACCTGACCTGGATCGCGGTGGGCATGATCCGGGCGGCGTGGGCGATGTGGCGGCGCCGCAACCGCCATACCGCGCAGGAGTCCGCACCCGGGCCCGATCCGTCGGCGGGCGACAAGCTGTTCCGGCGGTCCCTGGTGATCACCCTGCTGAACCCGAAGGCGATCTTGTTCTTCATCTCGTTCTTCGTTCAGTTCGTCGATCCGCAGTACCCCTACCCGGGGCTGTCCTTCGCGCTGCTCGCCGTCGTCTACCAGGTCATCAGCATCGCCTACGTCACCGTGCTGATCTTCAGCGGCACGTACCTCGCCTCGCAGTTCCGCCGCCGGCGGAAGCTGTCGGCGGGCCTCACGACGGCTGCAGGAGCGGTATTCCTCGGCTTCGCCGCGAAGCTGGCCACAACGAGCAACTGAACACGGCGGCGACACCACGCAGCACGGCGGCACGCTCGCGCCCGACCTGTCCGCAGCGAGTCCGCGGACAGGTCGGCCGGCCGGCATCGGCGGTCTTACGATCTTCTTAGGATCGCTTCCTACTCTCGCCGCTCATGACGACCCGACGACTCTCCACCGTGCTCGGCGTTCTCCTCGCCGCGACCCTCTCGCCCTCCGGCCTCGCGCCGACGGCCGCAGCGGCTCCCGCCGGCTCCGGGCCCGTGACCCGGACCCCGGCTCCGGCTCCGGCTCCTGCCCAGTACCTCTACTCCTCGATCGGGGACTTCGACACCGAAGTCAAGCCCTTGGCCGACCGCCCCGACATCGCAGGTGTGCAGGTGGTCGTGCCCTGGAAGGCCCTGGAACCGCAGAAGGGCCAGTACGACTTCTCCGCGGTGGAAGAAGCCCTCAGCTACCTCCAGGCCCGCCACAAGAAGCTGTTCGTCCAGGTACAGGACCGGTTCTTCAGCGCCCCCACACGGCTCCCGAACTACCTGCTCACGGAACCGCAGTACGCGGGCGGCGCCGCGGCGACCACCAACGAGAGCGGACTGGGGCCCGGCGAACCCGGAGCCGTCGCAGCCCAGTGGAACCCCGAGGTGCGCCGGCGCTTCCAGAGCCTGCTCAAGGCGCTGGCCGACCGCTTCGACGGGCGTCTGGCCGGGGTGAACCTTCCGGAGACCGCCACCCAAGTGGATCCGGCCAAGGACCACAGCGGCTACACCGACGAGTCGTACTTCCGGGCCGAACTCGACAACATGGCCTTCGGCGCCAAGGTCTTCAAGCGGACGAAGTTCATCCAGTACGTGAACTTCTGGCCCGGCGAGTGGAACAACGACCACGGCTACATGGCGCGGACCTTCGCATTCGCCCAGGCCCACGGTGTGGGTCTGGGCGGACCGGACGTCCTGCCGAACCGGCAGGCGCAGATGGAAAACTCCTACCCCTTCTTCGAGCGGTACCGCGGGCTGCTCCCCATGGTGGCGATGGCGGTCCAGGAACCGGACTTCGAGTACACCGACCCTTCGACCGGGAAGCCTTACACCAAGGAGGAGTTCGTCGACTTCGGCGGCCGGCGGCTGGGCGCGGACGTGATGTTCTGGGCGACCAGCGCACCCTGGCTCCACCAGCCCGCGTCCTGACGCCCGAGCCACCGGCGGCGGGCCGCCTTCGCAGACCTTGAGCGCGCCGCCACCCACACCGGGGGCGGCCGCGTCACGGCGCGGGCCAGGGGCAGCTCTTAGGATCTGCGGCATGGCAACACGACTTGTGCAGATCACGATGAAGGCCCGGGACGACTCCGCGCTCGGCCGGTTCTGGGCGGAGGCACTCGGCTGGGGTGTGGACAGCGAGGGACCCGGCGTGACCAATCTCGAACCGGTGGGGTTCACCTACCCCGACCCCGTGGCCGTCTGCATCGACATCGTCGCCGGTCCCGAGCCCAAGACGGTCAAGAACCGGGTGCACCTCGATCTGGCCACCACCTCGACCGCCCATCAGACGGAGTTGGTCGCCCGCCTGCGGGATCTCGGCGCGACGCTCGCCGACGTGGGTCAGGGCGACGTCCCCTGGACGGTCATGGCGGACCCCGAGGGCAACGAGTTCTGCGTCCTGGAACCCCGCCCGGTCTACCGGGACACCGGGCCGATCGCCGCGGTGGTCGTCGACTGCACCGACCCGCGGGAGATGGCCCGGTTCTGGGGCGAGGCGATGGACTGGACGCTCCACCAGGTGACCGACGACCAGGCGACCATGCGCTCCGCCCAAGGCGTCGGTCCCTACCTGGAATTCCTCCGCACCCCCGACACCAAGAGCGGGTGGAACCGCGTCCACCTCGACGTCCGCCCCTACCCCGGTGACGACCTGGCAGCGGAGGCGGCCCGGCTGCGCGCCCTGGGAGCCACCGACCCAGGTATCGACCAGTCAGCCATCCCCTGGACGGTACTGGCCGACCCGGAAGGCAACGAGTTCTGCCTCCTCACCCCTCGCTGACCCCGAACGACCGCTCCAGCCGGTTGTGCACGGCTGTGCCCCCGGGCGCAAGCCCGTCGGATCTCGTGCAGCAGCTCCGGGTAGTGCTCGCCGTACGTGTGCAGCGCGTGCCACACCGCGTCGAGGGCAGCCTTGAGCGGGGAGGCATCGGCGGTCGCTCGGGAGGCACGGGGCATCCTTCGTCGGGGACGGCCTCGGGGCCCTTGTCGGGCACGCCGTCGAGTGCCCGGCATCATGCCGCAGGCCACGGACAACAGGACTCGGGGGACCGCCGGGACGCAGGCTCTCCTCGACGTGTTCAGGGGGCGTCAGCGGCGTTGTCGAGGGCGGCGGTTCGCAGTGCGGCCGCCAGGCGGGTCACGGGCTCCGCCGGCGGCTGGGGGAGCCGGGCGAGGAGCAGCCGCCGCAGCTCCTGCGGGCCGCCGCGCACCGGCAGGACGCGGACGCCGGGGGGTGCGGCGGAGGCCAGCCCGGCGGTCACGGTCGTGAGCCCGCAGCCCGCGGCCACGAGGTGGAGCTTCGCCAGCCAGTCACGGGCCGTGTGAACGATCTCGGGCCGCTCGTCCAGGCCCGGCCACACCCCCATGAGCCGGTCCGTGCCCGACGGAGGCCCCGCGATCCACTGCTGTCCGCGCAGGTCGGCCACGTCGACGTAGTCCCCGCGGGCCAGCGGGTGGGCCGCGGGGACGGCCAGGCAGAGGGCGCGTTCCGTGAGCGTCTGGAGCGCCAGCGGGGGCGACTCGTCATCCGGCGTGCGGAACGGAGGCGCCGACGCCAGCAGGGCGAGATCGATGCTGCCCGCCCGCAGGGCCCGTACCAGTGCCGGGGTGGTCCCTTCGCGGCTGATCACGCGCAGGCCGGGGTCGCTGCGCCGCAGCGCGGCGAGGGCCTGCGGAACCAGGGTCGTACCGGCGGTGGGCAGCCAGCCCAGACGCACGGTGCCGCCCGGTTCGGGCCGGCCGGACAGCTCCCGCGCGGTCGCCTCGATCTCGTCGAGCACCACCGTCGCCCGGCGCATGACGATCCGTCCGGCCGGCGTCAGCCGGACACCGTCGCGCCGCCGCTCCAGCAGCTCGCCGCCCGCGGCCCGCTCGATCGAGGCGATCTGCCGGGACACCGCCGACTGGGTGTACCCCAGCGATTCCGCGGCCGCGGTGAACGTTCCCCGCTCGGCGACGGCGCGGAACACCCGCAGCGAGGTCAGCGACACATCCGTGAAGTCCATGACGTTCACGCATACCACGTGTGCACAAGTTTCGTTGGACTCATGGACCGGCGGTTCCTAGCGTCACGGACATGAACCCTCCCCGGATCGCCCTCGTCACGGGCGCCAACCAGGGCCTCGGCCGGGCCCTCGTCGAAGGCCTCGCGGCCCGTATGGGCGGCGAGGACCTGGTCCTGCTCACCGGCCGCAGTGAACCGCGGGTCATGCAGGCCGCCCGCGAGGCCGGGCGGCTGCCCGGTACCCGCGCCCGGGTACGGGGCCGGGTCCTCGACGTCACCGACACCGACTCCATCACCGAGCTGGCCGGCGAACTGCGGGTCCGGTACGGCGGCGTCGACGTGGTGATCTCCAACGCCGTCGCGCGCCTGCTGCCGGACGAGTCGCAGGCCGCGAGGGCCGACGAGTTCATCGACGTGTCCAACACCGCCACCCACGCCGCCCTGCGCTTCTTCGGGCCCGTCCTGCGCCCGGGCGGCCGGCTGCTCGTGGTGGCGAGCAGCCTGGGCACCCTCGGCCGCCTCGACCCACGGCTCCGGCACTTGTTCGACGGCGCGACCCTCGACCAGGTCGAGTACGCCGTCGAGTCCTGGCGCACCGCCGTCCACCACAACACCGCGCAGGAGGCGGGGTGGCCGCGCTGGCTGAACGTTCCCTCGAAGGTGGCCCAGGTGGCCGCCGTGCGCGCCGTCGCCGCCGTACGCCGCGAGCACGACCTCGCCACCGGCACCCTGATCGCCGCGGTCTGCCCCGGCATGGTCGACACGGCCACTTCACGGCCGTGGTTCAGCGACTACAGCCAGGCCCGGTCACCGTCCGAGGCGGCGCGCACGATCCTCGACCTCGTCTTCACCGAGCACGTCGATCCCGCCCTCTACGGGGAGCTGATCCGCTTCGGCAAAGCCCTGGACTGGCACGGTGGGACGCCCCCGGTGGAGCAGGACGGCATGCTCACCCCCTGAACCCGAGCCGGCCCGGCCGTCCGGCCTCCACCGTGGCCGTCCGCGACGTGGCCGCGGGCTCGTGTCGTAGCCGGCAGTCCGGAACCTGCCATGTCTGTTCCGGTTGCCGGTGGTGATCGCGTATCGTGCGCCGCGGCGCCGTGGCGTCCGGTGCTCGGTGCTTGGCGCTCAGTGCTCGGCCGCTCCACGTGAGGGATGAACGCCGGCCTCGTCGCTGCGCGGCAGCTTCGGCCGGATCTGACGGCTTCGGACATTGGGGTGGCCCGATGGGTGGGTTCACGGCGTGGCTGTTGCGCCACGTGACGGACGAAGGGGCGATCGGGGAGCTGGCCAGGCTGGCCTCCGCGGATCCGCACTGGCCGGTGGGCCCTGACCGGCTTCGGACCTTCACGGACCACCTGGAGGGCGCCGATGCCGCGCGGGCCGTCCTGCAGGACCTGACGGACGCATGGGTCCGCTACGCCTCCCACCGGGTGACCGGCGCTGCACCGGGCAGGTCCTGACCGGGCCGGCCGCGAGCGGTTCGCCGGGGACGGCGCGGAGTCCACGACGGAGGCGTACGCTGGGGCCATCTCCCGGTATCCGCGCTGATGCGGGGAGAACAGTCAGGTCTGGACCACTGGTGCCCGCCCTCGGGGCAGGGTTGCGGTCCTGTTCAGACGCGCGGCACCCGTCGCCGAAACCCGTCTTCACCCGGAGCGGCTGCCGACCGGGCCCGCTCCGCGCCGGTACGTACGCCTCCAGGCCCGGGCCGCAGCGGCAGGGAGGCCGTCATGGCGTTCGACACGACTGGTTTCGGGCAGGCGGAAGGCGGCCGTTACACCCCGATCTCCGAGCACGGCCTGATCGGTGACCTCCGTACGACCGCCCTGGTCGGCACGAACGGCACCATCGACTGGTACTGCTGCCCGCGCTTCGATGCGCCCAGCGTCTTCGGGTCCATCCTCGACGCCGACCGCGGAGGGTCGTTCGAGCTGGCCGCCGAGGTCCCCACCCGAACCAGACAGTTCTACTTCCCCGACACGAACGTGCTGATCACGCGGTTCTTCGCGGCGGACGGGGTGGCGGAGATCCAGGACTTCATGCCGGTGGTCGACGAATCGCGCGAGGCGGCCCGGCACCGGCTGATCCGGCGGGTGATCTGCGTCCGCGGAACCCTTCCGTTCGGGGCGCGGATCGCCCCCCGCTTCGGCTACGGCGCCGAAGCGCACACCACGCACCTCGAAGGCCACACGGCGGTGTTCCGTTCCCCGTCACTGACGCTCGCGCTGACCGCCACCGCACCCCTGGAAACCGACGGCCTGGACGTGTGGTCGCACTTCAAGCTCCTTGAGGGAGAGTCCCACGTGTTCGCCCTCGACCAGGTCGGCGACGACGTCCCGCCCCGGTCGTGCCCGCGCGCCGAGGCGCAGGAGCAGGCCGAGGCGACCGTCCGCTTCTGGCGCCACTGGCTGGCCGGCTCGCGCTACCACGGGCGGTGGCGGGAGATGGTCAACCGCTCCGCGCTGCTGCTGAAGCTGCTCACCTACGCACCGACCGGTGCGATCGTCGCCGCACCGACCACCAGCCTGCCCGAGCAGATCGGCGGCGAGCGCAACTGGGACTACCGCTACGTCTGGGTCCGCGACGCCGCCTTCTGCGTCTACGCGATGCTGCGCCTGGGGTTCACCTCGGAGGCCGAGGCGTTCATGGGGTTCATCTCCGAGCGGGGCATCCTGCGCGGCACGGGGGACACCGGTCCGTTGCAGATCATGTACGGCATCGACGGGCGCACCGACCTGCCCGAATACGAGCTCGCGCACCTGGAGGGATACCTCGGCTCCGCGCCGGTCCGGGTGGGCAACGCCGCCACCGGCCAGCTCCAGCTGGACATCTACGGTGCGCTGATCGACTCGATCTACCTCTACGACAAGTGGGGGCAGCCGATCAGCAGCGACCGCTGGGACGAGGTCGGTGCCGTGGTGGACTGGCTGTGCGAGCACTGGGACCAGCCCGACGAGGGAGTGTGGGAGACCAGGGCGGGCCGGCGGAACTTCGTGTACTCGCGGCTGATGTGCTGGGTGGCGCTGGAGCGCGCGATGCGCATGGCGAACCGCCGCGGTCTGCCGGCCGACCTGACCCGCTGGCGGGAATCCCGGGACGCCATCTACCGGCAGATCATGCGGCGCGGCTGGTCGGCCGAGCGGGCAGCGTTCGTCCAAGGGCTGGACGGCCACGTGCTGGACGCCTCGCTGCTGATGAT
The DNA here is from genome assembly GCF_042750055.1 of Streptomyces sp. NPDC059456. Lineage (NCBI taxonomy): Bacteria > Bacillati > Actinomycetota > Actinomycetes > Kitasatosporales > Streptomycetaceae > Streptomyces > Streptomyces sp. NPDC059456. The sequence continues at coordinate 11,143 of NZ_JBHYVA010000069.1, read as the reverse complement.
GCCGATGGCCAAGTTCGTCTCGCCCACCGACCCCAAGTGGCTCTCCACCCTGGACGCACTCACCACGGACCTGGTCTCCGACTCCCTCGTCTACCGCTACGACCCGACCACCAGCCCGGACGGCCTGCACGGCCCCGAGGGCACCTTCTCGATCTGCTCCTTCTGGTACGTGGAGGCGCTGGCCCGCGCCGGCCGGCTGGAGGAGGCCAGGCTCGCCTTCGAGAAGATGCTCACCTACGCCAACCACCTCGGTCTGTTCGCGGAGGAGATCGGCCCGACCGGCGAACAGCTCGGCAACTTCCCGCAGGCCTTCACCCACCTCTCGCTGATCAGCGCCGCCTTCAACCTCGACCGCGCGCTGGGCTGAGCCGGCCCCACCCGCCGCGTCAGCTCGGCTGCCCGTGGGCGGGGGCCGGGACGGCGTCGTCCTGCGCCGCCCGTGGGGCGGGCACGGGAGCGAGTGCGGGCTGCCAGTCGTAGGCGGCGGGGTCGAAGCGGTTGAGGCGGCGCGTGAGCCGAGGGGTGGACCAGGGCCAGGCGAAGGTGTTGCGGCCGCTGGAGGTGAGGTAGTAGCTGGTGCAGCCGCCGGTGTTGTAGACCGTGGTCGCCAGTGCCGCTTGTACGGCGCTGTTGTGGGCGTCCTGAACCCCGGGCCGGACCTCCAGGGCCGGGCTGCCGTTCCGGTCGAGATGGGCCAGGGCTGCGGTGAGGTAGCCGAGTTGGGCTTCCAGCACGGTGATGGCGGACGTGGATCCGCCGAGCAGGTTGGGCCCCAGCAGCAGGAAGAGGTTGGGGAAGCCGCTGACGGTGGTGCCGAGGTAGGCCTGCGGCTCGCCGCCCCAGACGTCGTGCAGGCTCCGGCCGTCCGTCCCGTACAGGGTTTTGGCCAGGGGGAGTTCGCCGACGCGGAATCCGGTGGCGGTGATGAGGACGTCGGTCTCGGCGGCCGTGCCGTCGGCGCCGACGATCTCGTTGCCCCGCACGGCGCTCACCGCGGTGGGGTGCAGGCGCACGTGCGGCCGGCGCAGGGCGGGGTAGTAGGTGCTGGAGGTGAGCAGACGCTTGCACCCCAGCCGGTAGTCGGGCGTGAGGGCCCGGCGCAGCCGCGGATCGGGAACGGAGAGCCGAAGGTGTGCCCGGGCCCCGGCTTCGAGGAGGCGGGCCAGCCCGGGGTGGCGGAAGGCACAGCCGAAGCCTTCCTGGAGGGCGTACTGGGACGCGCGCAGGGCGCGGCGGGCGCCGAGCAGCCGGCCCACCACCCGGTGGAACGCGGGGGACAGGGCCAGGTCGGGCTTGGGCAGCACCCACTGGGGGGTGCGCTGGAAGAGGTGCACCGCCGCCGCCCGTTCGGTGATGGCGGGGACGACCTGCACGGCCGAGGCGCCGCTGCCGACCACGCTCACCCGCTTCCCGGCCACATCGATGCCGTCGTCCCACCGGGCGGTGTGCAGGACGGGGCCGGCGAATCCGTCGAGCCCCGGCACGTCCAACGGGCGCGGGACGTGCCACGGACCGGTGGCCATGACCAGGACCGCGGCGCTGTAGGAACCGTCGCTGGTCTCCAGCCGCCAGCGCCCGGCCACCGCATCCCACCGGGCCGTGCGCAGGACCACGCCGCAGCGCAGCACCTCCGCGAGGCCGTACCGCTCGGCCGTGGTGGCGAGGTAGGTGCGGATCTCCTCCTGGCCGGCGAACACGCGGCTCCAGGCCGTGTCCGGGGTGAAGGAGTAGCTGTAGAGCGTCGAGGGTACGTCGCAGGCACAGCCCGGATAGGTGTTCTCCCGCCACGTACCGCCCAGCTGTTGTGCCTTCTCCAGCACCACCACGTCGCGATACCCCGCCTCACGCAGCCGGATGGCCGCGCCGAGCCCAGAGAACCCCGCCCCGATCACCGCGACCCGCACGTGCCGGGCGTCCCGCCCGCCCTGCACGGGAATCACCGTGCCCCTCCTGCCGGGGCCGGCGCCACCGCACCCTGCCACGGGGTACCGCTCATGCTCGTCGACCGGGGGCACCGGAAACTCTTCAGCAACGCCATGCGAGGCATGATCTCCCCACTTTCCGGCCGCCGTTGCTCCGCGGCCGGCGGCCACGGTCCGGTGGAGAAACGTCCCGTCCTGGATGTCCGGCGTCGTCGTGGTGGGACGTCGAGGTCCCCCGAACGGGGCATGCCCCGGCTCGCACGAGGGCCTCGCCCGCCGGACGCCCTCAGCCCAAAGGAGGAAGGCCATGCCCGGCGCTGCCCGTACTCACCCGCACCAACGTTCTCACCCGGGGCGGCAACGGCAACCGCGACCCCATTGACCCGGCCGCTGCTTCGCGCCGCCGTCCGCCCCCATTCCCGAAGGCGCCAAGACCTCCCTGCAGGTGGCGGCCGTCACCGGAACCACAGGCCGGACGTACGGCGCGTCCGGCGGTCCGCCGCGGTCCGGCGCGGCCGCACGACGCCCAGGTCCACCGCACCCGGGAGCACGTCATCCGCGACACCACCGCAGTCCGCCGGTCGTGCAAGCTGTTCGAGGACCTCGCCCCCAAGAGGCCTGCCGGCCCCCGAACCCAGCTCCTCGGCACGGCCGGTCCGCACGGCCGGACGCTGCCGGCCCGCGCCCGTGAGCAGTACCCCGAACCCGGAAGGAGACCCGCCCCGTTGACCCGCACGCCCGACGTCGTCACCGTTGCCTCCCTCGACACGCACCGTCTGATCGTCACGCTGCCCAACCAGGGCCCCGCCGACGTACGCTCGAACCTCCCGCGCGCCACCGCCGCCGCCATGCTGCGCCGCCTCGCCGACGAGCTCGACGCCGAGCAGCTGCGCGCGGCCCTGCCCGGAGAAGCGTGCGCCACCCTCGCCCGCCGGCTCGCCCGCCGCCACCGGCCCGCTGAAGCAGCGCGGCTCGCAGCCGCCGCCCTCGCCCACCACACCCGTGAACTCGCCGCCATGCTCGACGCCGCCCTCGACCGAGGCATCCCCGCCGAAGCCCCGTCGGTCGGCCGGCACCTGGTCTCGATGCTGCACAGCCACGCCGCCGAACTCGACAGCCCGCCCCGGACCGCCGTCGACGACGTGCTCGACCTCGCGGTCGCCCGCCGCGCCCGCCTCACCCGCCGCACACAGCGCTGAGCAGCCGGACCGCCGAGTCCCGCGGCCCCGCACCGGGCACGGGCCTCGCAGTCCCGTGGCCCCGGCGGCCCGGCCTGGTCCTGCGCCCGGGGTCAGGCCGCCGCCGCGCCCGGGCGATGCAGAAGAGTGTGAGCGGCGGAGGAGGGGACGGCCCCGGCCGCCCACCGGCCCGGGGTCATCGGCCGCTCGTCCGTCGCGGCCTCGCGCAGCGCCTCCAGCGGAGCGACCCGCCCCGCCCGCCGGGAGGCGGCGCGGGCACCCGCAAGCGCCACCAGCGCACCGGTGCAGAACGCCGCCTACGGGGGCCGGCTCCGGTCGTCCTCGATCCCATACGTGACCTGCGCCGGCCCGGCCTGCGGGCGAGCTGCTCCCTCTCATCGAGTGTCGATGACCGCCCCCACCTCCCGACCCGCCGCACCCCTGCGCATACATTCCCGCCATGACGATGCTCCTCCTCGATGGCGGGCCGGTCGCCCCGGACGCCCCGGTCACCCGTATCGGCGGCGTCCCCCTGGCCCCCGTCGGCACCGCATGGCCGGCCTGCGCCGTATGCGCCGCGCCCCTGCAGTTCCTCGCCCAGATCCACCTCGGCGACCTCCCCGGCCACACCGCCCCCACCGCGGGGATGCTGACCCTGTTCATGTGTGCGAACCGCCCCGGACAGTGCGCACAGTGGAGCCCCGGCGCGGGCGGCAACCTCGCCCTGCTGCTGCCCGCCGACGGCCTGCGGCCCGTACCGGCCCCCGACGGCGCGGCTCGGGACCTCCTCGGACTCGGAACCGTCCGCGCCGCCGTAGCCGCGCAGACGGCACCCGCCGGCGCGACGATCCTGGGCCGGCTCGGCGGTACGCCCGACTGGCTCCAGTACGACGAGACACCCGACTGCCCCGCCTGCGCACAGCCCATGGACTTCCTCGCCGAACTGGCAGAAGGCCCCGACCCCGTCACCGCGATGAACTTCGGCTCCGGACGCGGCTACGCGCACGCCTGCACCCCCTGCGGCCGGGCCGCATTCCTCTGGCAGTGCTGACCGCCACCCGGCCGGACGCGCCGCCGACCAGCACCAAGTCCCCCGGTCCCGAGGGAGTCGAAAGCGGTTGCGTCCCGGTCGGCACGTGTCCGCGGACCGCTGTCGGAGCCAGGTCGGAAAAGGGGTGGCAGGCCCGGCAGGCCGATGGTGAAGATCACGGCATGAGCGATTTCCTGGAGACCGACCGGCTCGTCCTGCGCGCGTTCACGGAGGCCGACACCGGCCACCTGTTCGCCCTGGACAACGACCCCGAGGTCATGCGCTTCATCAACGGCGGCCGCCCCACCAGCCACCAGACGATCGAGACGGTGACCATGCCCCGGCTCCTGCACGACTACGCCTGCTGGGGGACGCGCGGATACTGGGCCGCACGGGAGAAGTCGACGGGCACCTTCCTGGGCTGGTTCGAGTTCCGGCCGTTGGAGGAGCACAGCCCTGCCGTGGTCGAGCTCGGCTACCGGCTGCGCCGGGCGGCGTGGGGGCGCGGCTACGCCACCGAAGGATCGCGGGCCCTGATCCGCAAGGGGTTCACCGACCTGGACGTCGAGCGGGTCACGGCGAACACGATGGCCGTCAACGCCGCGTCCCGTGGCGTGATGGAGAAGTCCGGCCTTTCGTTCGTGAGGCACTTCACCGGCGACTGGCCCGAGGCGATCGAAGGCTCCGAGCACGGCGAGGTCGAGTACGAGGTCACGCGGGCCCGGTGGGAACGGGCGAGCCAGCGTTTCGCCGGCGGTGGGCCAGCCACAGGCCCAGCACGGCGAGCGAGCTCGCCGACCAGGTCGTGACGCTCAGCGGCCCGGCGAGCAGCGGGTCGACGACCCGGGCCGAGACGTGCCGGGTCAGTGGCAGCGCGAACTCGTTGAGCGACAGGTGCGCGGCGACGGCCGCCCACACCGCCCCGGTGGACAGCCGGACCGCGGCGATCACCGTTCCGAGCAGCACGGCGGTCACCACGGCGACGGGTATGCCCAGCAGCAGCGGACGCCCGGGGTGGCTTCCGCCGAGCGCGGTCATCGGAACGTGCCACGCCCCCCGGATCGCGCCGCCGATCAGCAGGCCGCGGATCCTGCCGTGGCGTAGCAACCGGGGCAGCAGGTAGCCCTGCCGGCCGAGTTCCTCGCCGAAGTACAGCGGAACGGACACCTGCACGCTCGCTCAGCAGGAGCGGAGCGAGCGTGCCGGCGCCGGGCACGTGCGCGGGGGCGTACCAGCCGACGAGCGTGGAAACGGTCAGGCCGACGGCGGTGAGGCCGAGCGGGATCGTGACCGCGATCGCGACGGAGCGGACTTCGTGCCGCCACGGTGTGGCCCGTGCGAGCCCGAGGGCCCGCACGGCCTCGCGCGGCCCCCGGTGGCGTGCTGGTGGCGGTGCTGTCGGACCCGGCGACCGGCCGGGACCTGCGCTCCGTCCACCCGCCGGTCCTCGCCGACCGGGGTCTCGCCGGCGTGGTCTCGGCGGTCCTCGCCCGCTGCCCGCTACCCGCCACCGGTCGACTCGGCGAACTCGGCGACGTACCCGCGCAGGTCGAGGTCGCCGTGTGCTTCGCCATCACCGAGGCGCTCACCCACGCGGCCAAGCACGGACACGCCGATTCCGTGGCGGTCACCCTGACCGGGGTCGGCGGCACGGTCCGCGCGGAGATCATCGACGACGGCCGAGGCGGAGCGGCCGAGGGCCGCGGCACCGGGTTGCGCGGCATGCGGCAGCGCAGCGAGGCGGTCGACGGCGTACTGCGGGTGCAGAGCCCGCCCGGCGGCCCCACCGTGATCACCCTGGAGTGCCCGTGCGCATCCCGATCGCAGAAGACAACGCCCTGCTCGCGCAAGGACTTTCCGCGATGCTGGAGGCCCTGGGCAACGAGGTGCTCGCCACGACCGAGGACGCCGAGTCCTTCGTGGCGGCAGCGGTCGCCCACCGGCCGGACGTCGCGGTGGTGGACGTCCGCCCGCCCCCGACCTTCACCGACGAGGGCATCAGGGCCGTGCTGCGGGCCGGGGAACGGGTCCCCGGCCTCCCGGTCCTCGTGCTCTCCCAGTACGCCGAGGACACGTACGCCCGCGAGCTGATCGCCGATGGTACCGGTGTCGGCTGCCTGCTCAAGGACCGCGTCGCCCGCGTCGACGACTTCCTCGACGCGCTGCACCGCGTGGCGGCCGGCGGAACGGCACTGGACCCCGACGTGGTCCGGCAACTGCTCGTGACACGCGGCAGCCCGTTGGCCCGGCTCACGGAACGCGAACGCGAAGTACTCGCGATGATGGCCCAGGGATGCGGCAACACCGAGATCGCCGATCGCCTCGTCGTCACCGAGCGGGCCGTGCACGAGCACGTGGGGAACGTCTTCGTGAAGCTCGACCTCCCGCCCGAGGACAGCGGCCACCGGCGTGTCCTCGCGGTACTCGCCCACCTCGGCGCCCCCAGCGAGCCGCCTCAACAGCCCCCCTCCCGGAACACCCCCGGCGCGGACCACACGACGCGGGCCGAGCCGGCGCGCCGGCCGAGCGCAGGGACTACGCCCCCGCCAGCCAGGCGGCGGCCTCCCGTAGTTCCTCCGGCGTGCCCGGGGCCAGGGCCGCCAGGCGTTCCGGGCGGGACAAGAGGCGCCGGTGGGCCGGGGTGAGCGCGGCCTCGGCCAGCAGCCAGCCGCTGAGGGCGTGCGGATCCGTGGGGGAGCGGCGCAGGGTCTCGGCGTAGAGGGCCCGGGCCGTGCGCGGGGCCCCGGCGACGAGCTGGGCGTCCGCACCGGCCGGCGCGTGCGGCGGATCGCGGTAGAGGCGGGCGCGCGGGTCGTGCCACGGCCCCGGCGGGCCGGCCAGGACCGGCCGGTGGGCACCGGCCGGCGGGGGAGCGCCGCCCGCGGCGAACGCCGAGACCAGCGCGGCCCGTTCGGGCTCGTCGCAGCGCAGGTTGCGCAGCCGCCACTCGACGAGGTGGCTCTGTGCGGCGCCCCGCGCCCGCTCCGCCGTCCGCGGTGCCACGGGCTCGCGGAGCCAGCCGTCGAGGGTGGCCGCCAGCCCGTGCAGCAGCCGGGTGCCGGGTGCGGTGAGCCGGGCCCGGGTCAGCAGCGTACGGACGATCAGACGGGTCTGCAGGCGGCGCAGCGCGAAGTGGAACCCCGCGATCCCGGGGTCCGCCTCCGGGTCGGCCATACGGTCACGCCAGAAACCGGTGACCCCCGTGAACGCGTACGCGCCGTGCAGCAGCCCGGTGGCGTGACGCGGGTCGGGCCGCCACGGCGCGTAGTGGATCTCGGCGCCGTCGTCGTGGAGCAGGGGGAAGAGATGGAGCAGCGCCCCGAGCTTGCTGTGCTGGAACTCGTGCACCATCGCCTCGGCGAGTGCCAGCGCGTCGGGCGGGCGGGAGACGACCATGGAACCGAAGGCGTCCGAGGTGGTCGCGCTGACCAGTACGTCGGTGGGGGCGGGGCCCGGCGCGGTCGATGCCGTACGGGTCGGCCCGCCCGGCTCCGGGAGGTCCGCGGGGACGATGCGCCGGATCTCGGCCACCCGCAGCCCGCCCGGCGCGTCCGGCGAGGGACCCGCCAGGATGGCCGCGGCCTCGGTGTACAGCCGTTGCCAGCGCTCCGCCTCCGCCCCGGACAGCGGCTGCGGGGTGACCGGTTCGTCCAGGTCGCGGTACGGGTCCAGGTCGTCCAGCCAGGTCGAGGTGCCGGCGAAGGTGCGCGCCGGGGTCCAGTGGCTGCGCCAGGCCCCGTCCAGCGGGCGGACCAGGATCGTGCGGCCGCCCGAGGCCAGGTGCAGATCGCCGTCCCGCAGCCGGGCCCGGGCCGTGCCGTGGCCCTGAAGACCGCCGATCCGGGCCAGGCCCAGGGTGGGCAGGGACAGCCCGCCGTCCAGCAGGGGCACGTCCAGCTCGACGTCCAGCCCGGCAAGGATGCGTGCGGTCAGCGAGAGGGCGCACAGGTGCCCGGCATCCGCCCACAGCGGCGGGCCGCCCGCCGTGCCGTGGAGGCGACGCACCATGTGCGCCGTCCAGCAGCCCATGTGCGGGCTCATCAACAAGGCCTCGCACGCGTCCGGTTCGGCTTCGGCCGCCTCGGCGAACAGCTCCCAGACCGGTGCGACCGGGCCCAGTTCGCCCAGTGCGTCCGGCAGTTCGTTCAGCCGGTCCAGCAGCTCACCCAGGAGCATCAGGCGCCTGGTGCGTTCGGCGCGGACCAGGAACGCGACCGCTTCGGGGGAGCCGCCGCCCGAGGCGAGTTCGTCGAACCGGGCGGCGGGCATCCGTAACCGCGCTTCGTGCTCCTGCGGCGCCATCTACTCGGCCCTGGCCCCGCCGGTCGGATTGCTGTGCCCCATGGTGTTGCTCCGGGCACGGCGGGCCTGGGCGAGCAGCCGTCGGCTGCGCACCTGCGCGGGAACGCCGCGCATCGCGGCGAGGCTCACCCCGGTCAGATCCGCGAGATCGGATTCGACGTGCTCGGCGCGGTCCGCACCGGGACGGTCCGCGCTGGCCGGCTCATGCAACGTGCTTCCCCCTTCATGTGCCCCTCTCCCACCGATCGGGCGGGGCGTGTCGCCGGCGCTGCCGGAGTCACCTCCATGATGACGAACGGGGGCTGTGTCGAAAAGCCCATGTGATCAAGCCATTTGACACTGTCCCGGCCCGTCACCCGGCGGGTCGCGGTCCGGCACACGCGTGGACGGCCGCCTCCAGGGCCACGGCCCGCTGCTCGTCGTCGTCCAGCAGGGTGACCGCGGCGTGGAGCAGCCACAGCTCTCCGGGCACCTCGCTCAGGGCCCGGACGATCCCGATGAGGTCGGTGCGCGGCTTGGCGTGCCTGCGCATCCGTTCCACGGTGCGGGTTGCCTCGCCCAACTCCTCGACGATCGCCTGCCGTTCCTCGGGGTCGGTCATCATCGGGTAGGCGAGCAGGGCGCCGATCAGGCGTTCCATCGGCCGGGCGGGTGCGTTCGCCACCCCTGCTGCGCCCCGCGGTCCCGCCGCCGCGGGGGCCGGTGGCGCCGGGTGCTCGGACCGCTGGGGCCCGTAGAACCAGAGCATCGGCAGCTGCTCGGTACGCCGCTCGGCCCGCAGGTGCTCCACCCGCTCCCGGACGTCCCGGAACAGTGCCTCCGGATCCGGCCACTGCGGCGCGCCCGCGCCGACCGCGCCGCGCCCGCTGTCAAGGGCCTCCAGGACACTGGCCGAGAACAGACCTGTGCCGCGGGCGGGATCGTTCACGGCCCGCTGTCCCCGGGTCGCCGCCAGCAGCAGCGTCTGGTCGTGGGACTGCACCCGCCGTCCCACGGGCAGCGTCTCGGCGGGCAGCGTGTGCTGGAAGCCGTACTCCTCCTCGAACGTCTGGCAGGCGTCCACGATCCAGATCTGCCGGCCGAAGCCGGGCAACGCGTCGCTGGCCAGGGTCCGGCGCATCGAGTCCAGGTCGAGGTTGCGCTTGTCGGCGGTGGCGGCGTCCGCGCAGAACAGCCGCAACCGCTCCGCCCGGTCCAGCACCCCGTGCCCGCCCCACCACACCCACAGCGCCTCGCCCCGCAGGGAGTGCAGCCCGGACACCACCAGCTGCCGCAGCGTCGCGTGGTCGGCGGGCCGGTACGGTACGCCCGGATCGGTCAGCGGGTCGAGGTGGAGCAGGACGTTCTGCTCCGGTACGCCGGCTCGCAGCAGCCAGGACCGGAAGCGCAGGGCGTCCCCGGCGGGCCCGGGCAGGTCCCAGCCGCCCCCGGCGGCGTACCGTTCGATGCCCACGACCACCGCGAAGGTGCGCTCCGGCGCGGGCGGAGCCGCGGTCCCCGTCACGACAGTCGGGCCGCGATCTCGCGGTAGACGGCCGGATTGGTCCAGTAGGCGCTGTGCGCGGCCGGGAACGGCTGCCGGTTGTCTACCTCGACGTCGGTCACCCGGTCGGGGAACAGCCCCGCCCCGAGGTAGCCGAGCAGGTCCCGCCGGTCATAGACGTTCAGCCAGTCGGGCACGTGCCGCGGCAGCGGCTGTGGGTGGGTGAGCCCGGGCAGGGCCCCGCTCTCGTACAGGAACGGCCCCTGGGACCCCACCGTGACCAGCAGTTCCACGTGCGGCAGCGGCGCGGTGACCAGGGTGTCCAGGGCGATGATGCCGCCGAGGCTGTGCCCGACCACGACCACCGGTGCCGGCAGCTCCTCGATCAGTTCCCGCAGCCTCTGCCGTACGGCCCCGCCCCGGGCCAGGTAGCGCAAGACGTCGGCGGCGGCCGGATGGGCGGCCTCGGTCAGCGCCCGGCGGCGCCGGACCGCGGCGTGCGAGGCGAGCCGGAGCGCCGGCCGGGCGAGCAGTGCTCCGAGGCCCCGCTCGGAGCCCGCAGGCCGGGCCCCCATGAGTTCGGCCAGGGCCGCCACGGCCGCGTCCCGGGCCCCGCCGTCGGGGACGACGGGCGCGTCCTCGGCGAGTACGGCGGACAGCGCCGCCGCGACCACCGCCCGGGCCAGCAGCAGGGCGAGGTCCTCGTCGTCGGGCAGACCGCTCGCCGCCCGGCCCGGCAGCGGGCTGCGGGCGAGCGCCAGAGCGGCCTCGGCCAGGTGCCGTTCCGGTACGCCGCTGCGTTCGGCGACACCGGCCGTCTTCCCGTCGAGGGCGGCCAGCAGCGCCCGGGGACGCTCCCCGGGGATCACGGCGCCCAAGGGCAGTTCGCCGGGGGCGGCCGGGCCTTCGGCGGCGACCAGGGCCAGTTCGACGAGCGGATCGCGGTACAGGTCGGCCCAGCGCTCGCTGTCGGTGTCCTCGGCCGGGGCCGCGCCGGGCGCCTCGCCGAGGCCGCCGCGGCTGCGTCCGCCCGGCTGCGGCAGGGACAGGCCACCGGCCGCCAGCGTCGCGCCGAACTCCCCGCCCCAGTAGAACGGGACCGGGCGGAGGGGCCGGGGCCCGGGGGCCCCCCCCGCCCCGGAAACCCCCGACAGCCCCCCTTAACCCGGGTCCCCGACCCCCCGGCGCGGGGTTTAAAAATGCCGCGTCATCAACCCCCCCCCCCCCG